>DAINND010000019.1:0-18042 GCA_036736065.1 Ilumatobacteraceae bacterium | reverse complement strand
GGCGCCCCCGTCGTCGACCAGACCCTGCTCGACCAGGTCGGCCTGCTGCGCTGCACCGAGTTGACGGCCGACGGCACTGCCTGCCAGCGCATCGAGGGCCTCGCCGGGGTCGCCCCGGTCAGCTACCCGACCGGCATCGTCAGCCCCGACACGGTGCCCGCACCACTCACCGCCGACACGGAGTCGAGGATCGAGATCGGCACGACCTTCACCACCGTCACGCCCGAGCAGTACGTGGCGATCTGGGGCGGGTCCGACGGCGTGGACGCCACCACGACGACCGTGCGCGGCCACGACGCCCTGAGCTACCGGTCTGCCTCGCACATCCACCTCGTGTGGCAGGAGCAGCCCGGTGTGCTGGTGTGGGTGGCCGTTCCCGACGAGCGGTTGGACTTCCTGGAGTCGATCGCCGAGGGTGTCCGTCGCGTGAGCGGCCCGACCACCATCGCCCACGTCGTGGTGGTCACCCCGCTCGCTCGGGCCTGGGACGCGAACAACAACAACGCCGACGGCCTCGTGTACGCGCAGCTCGGCGGCAGGATCGTGCTCGGCATCGACTACGTCGACAACAACGAGACATCGGTCGTCGCCCGCCAGCGACCCGGCGTCACCGGCGAACTGGTGGTCGGTGGCGTGGCCAGCACCGGGGTGACGCAGGTGCGCATCACCGCCGCCGGCCAGGCACCGGTCACGGTCGACACCGTCACCTTCGCCGGACGGCCCGATGTCAGGTTCTTCCTGGCGAACATCCCCGGCGGGGTGGGCGAGGTGAGCGTCACCTGGCGCGCCGCCGACGCCACCGAGGTGACGACCCCGGTCGTCGCTCAGGTCGTGCCCGCCGACGTGGGTGGCGTCGACACCACCGTCCCGGGCCCCTGAACCGGGGCGACGAGACGCGAGAGTCGGGTGGTGATCTCCTCGAGTCCCGGGTTGGCCGAAGCGAGCCACATGACGAGGTCGACGACGTCGTCGTTGGGGATCTTGGAGGCGTTGAACCCGTTGAGCTCGAGGAACACGGCCGTGGCGAGCCAGCCGAGACGCTTGTTGCCGTCGACGAGCGAGTGGTTGTTGACGATCGACTGCAGCAGCGCTGCCGCCTTCGTGACCACATCCGGGTAGGCATCGTGTCCGAACGCAGTCGCTTGGGGTCGAGCTGCGGCAGATCCGAGGAGGCCGACATCGCGGATCGGTGGTGGATCGCCGAGCAGCGCGCGGGCGAGGTCGATCAGGTCGTCGAGGTCGAGGTACTCGACCGGATCGTTCATTCGCCGAGACGGCGCAGCGCGTCGGCGTGGCGGTCCATCACCAGCGCGGCAGCCGACGACACACGGTCGCGGTGCTGGCCACGAGCAACGAATTCGCGAACGGCACGCCGGGCCGCTTCCTGCATCGACATGCCCTCTGCCTCGGCACGCTCGCGCAGCGCGTCCTGTTCATCATCCGTCAGCCGGAGGGTCATGGCCATACATGCATGGTATCAATTCGATACCAGATGGAAACCGTCGACAGGACGGTCGCCGGCACCGGGTCGAACGGCTACAGCCCGCGGGCGGCGTTGTCGAACTTGGTGTAGACGCCGTTGAACACCAGCTTCACCAGGCCGGTCGGGCCCGAGCGGTGCTTGGCGATGATCACCTCGGCCACACCCTTGTCGGCCGAGTCGCGGTTGTAGACCTCGTCGCGGTAGAGGAACATCACCACGTCGGCGTCCTGCTCGAGCGAGCCCGACTCGCGCAGGTCGGCCAGCATCGGGCGCTTGTCGGCACGGGTCTCGAGGGTTCGACTCAGCTGGCTGAGCGCGATGATCGGCGTCTCGAGCTCGCGGGCCAGGATCTTCAGACCACGGCTGATCTCGCTCACCTCGAGTTGGCGGTTCTCGGCATTCGAGCCACCACTCATCAGCTGGAGGTAGTCGATCACCAGGAGCGACAACCCGCCGTAGCGGGCCTTCATCCGGCGGGCCTTGGCACGGATCTCCATCACCGTCACCCGCGGGTTGTCGTCGAGCAACAGCGGGATCTCGAGGCGGTTGATCGCCTTGCCGATCTTGGTCCAGTCGCTCTCGATGAGCCGACCGGTGCGCAGCTTCTGCGAGTCGACCCGCGCCTCGGACGACAGGATTCGCTGGGTGAGCTCGGCATGGCCCATCTCGAGCGAGAAGAACAGCACCGGCTTCTTCGTGGTCATCGCCACATGGGTAGCGATACCGAGGCCGAACGCCGTGTTGTGCACGTAGACATCGGCCGCCACGAAGTTGTGCGTGCCCGGCACGTTGAAGTCGTAGACCCGGTCCCAGCCGCACGACTCGATCGCCGTGACCTCGTCCCACCACACGTCGGGCGAGGCCCACCGGCGCAGCACGTCCGAGTCGAGCGCCTCGGCCACCCGGGCGACGGACTCACGCCGCGGCCGACGCTGGTGGGCCCGCCAGTCGTAGCTGTCCGGCAGGCCGGACAGCCGATTGACCTCGACCCAGTCGAGCTCACCACGCTCTTTGTCGACGTCGTCCCACACCTCGAGCGGCAACCGGTTCGCCGTCCGCCGAGCCGCCGGCACGAGCCGTGTGGCGAGGCGGGCCAACTCCTCGTCACGCCCCTCGAGGCCGATCTCGCGGCAGAACGCCACCAGGCTCGCCGGATCGCTCACGACCACGTCGAACGCCCGCCGGCGAACGCCGCCGACACGCGCCTGCGAGGGCACGCACTCGGCACGGATGCCGAAGCGCACCAGCAGGTGCAGCACGTCGCGGGACATCTGCTCGCTCACCGTCAGGTAGCTGATCGACGAACGCCCCAGCCGGCGCACCCGCGCGACACCGTGCTCGCTGAACAACGTGCGCACGAACCGCGCCGTCGACCGACGATCGGCCCGCAGCACCGGCTCGGGCACACGGTTGTCGTGCGCGCCGAGCGCGAGCACATCGATGTCGTCGTCGAAGAAGTCGAGCGAACCGAACACGTCGAGCGCCGACGGCACGGCGATCAGGTCGCCCACGGCGATGTCGGCCAGCGGCGCCCAACCGCCACCGGTGAGCAACGGGTGCTCGGTGGTGAGGCGAACCGTGCGGCCACTGCGGGTGCGCACCCGATAGAGCGGCTTGTAGCCGTCGGCGTAGAAGCCGCCGAACACCGTGTCGACCATCCGACCGTCGTCGGCGAGCGTCGTGCAGGCCACCGTCGCCCCCGACGTGCCGAGCTGGAACCACTCCTCGGCCGTGCGGACCATGCCCGTGATCGGGTCGGCCATCGGCGTGTCCCAGGCCACGCACTTGCCCATGGCGGGGCGGGCTCCGACGATGTTGAGCGTGCTCGGCTGCAGGCCGGACAGGATCTCGTCGAGGTCGTGGAAGCCCGTGGCCGTGCCGGTGATCGAGTCGCCGCGGTCGAAGGTCTCCTGCAGCTTGTCCATCGCCAACGGCAACAGGTCGCCGAGCGGACGGGTGCTGTCGATCACCCGATCCTCGGCCACCTCGAACACCTTGGTCTCGGCCTCGTCGAGGGCCTTGGTGACATCGTCGGGCTCGGTGTAGGCGATCTCGGCGATCTCACTCGCCACCGTGATCATCCGCCGCAGCAGGGCCGTGTCCTGGACGATCTTGGCGTAGCGCGTCGCGTTCGACACCGCCGGCGTGGCGTTCTGCAGATCCATCAGCATCTGCGCGCCACCCACCTCGTCGAGCAGGCCGTTGCGGCGCAACTCGTCGGCCACCGTCACCACGTCGACGGGTTGGCCACTCGCCATCAGGCCGCGGATCGAGGCGTAGATGTGCTGGTGCGACGGCTTGTAGAAGTGCTCGACCTGCAGGCCCAGCTCGGCCACCGTGCCGACCACGTCGCGTGACAGCAGCAGCGCGCCGAGCAGGCTCTCCTCGGCATCGAGGTTGTGCGGAGGCACTCGGCCATCACTGCGCGCAGGCATGCTGCGCCGCTTCGAGGACCGATCTTCGTCACGTGCCGCCATAGGACACCCACCTTCGTGGACAACGGGTGTGGATCGCTAGAGGTACACCCCTGTGTCTTTCCTGGGGACAACCTGACCGGGGTGTGGACATCGACACGCCCAGGACGGCTCTCGCGAGCCCGGCCCCATGCGACGCACGCTGGGACGATGGGCCCAGGAACGGCCACATGCACCCTTGTGATCGACACCTGTGAGGCCGCGACGTGTCCTGTGGAACACAACGGCGGACCTGTGCGGTCCGCCGTGTGCCTGACGATGTGGGCCCGAGGGCCGATGATGCCGACCGCAGTCGGCGCATGGCCCGGGACGGGCTACTTCTTGACGACGTCGACCGTGACCGGGAACTGCACGTCGGAGTGCAGCTTCACGGTGACGCTGTGGGTGCCGAGCGACTTGATCGGCTCGACGTCGAGCTTGCGACGGTCGATCGAGATGTTCGCCTGCTCGTGGATCGCCTTGGCGATGTCGGCCGCCGTGATCGAACCGAAGAGCTTGCCCTCGGCACCGGCCTTGGCCGTCAGCACGATGGTCTTGGCCACCAGGGCACTCGCCACGGTCTGGGCCGACTCGCGGTCGGCCGCGTCACGCAGGTCGCGGGCACGGCGCATGGCCGTGGCCTGGTTGACCGCACCGTCGCTCGCGACGATGGCGAGACCCCTCGGCAGCAGGTAGTTGCGGGCATGGCCGGCGGACACCTCGACGATGTCGCCGCGCTTGCCGAGGCCCGACAGATCGGAACGCAGGATCACTCTCATGCTCAGGCCTCCACCTCGTCGAGAGCAGCCTCGACCGCGTCGATGCCCTCGACCTGGGCCTCGACCTCCGGCGCTGCCGCCTCTTCCTCACGCGGACGGCGCGGACGATCGTCGCCGTCACGCGGCGGACGACCCGCACGGGTCTGGGCGACCCGCTTGGTGTAGGGCATCAGCGCCATCTCACGCGCATTCTTGATGGCGTTGGCGATGTCGCGCTGCTGCTGCACGTCGTTGCCGGTCACCCGGCGACCACGGATCTTCGAGCGGTCGCTCACGAACCGCTGCAACAGGTTCACGTCCTTGTAGTCGACGTACTCGACCTTCTCGGTGACCAGGACGCTGGTCTTCTTCTTGATCTTCTTGTTGCTGGTCTCGCGCGGTGCACGAGCCTTGTTCTTCTTGCTGGTCATGGGGTTTCCTCGATCGAGATGCTGGGAAAGATCAGAACGGCTCTTCGTCGCCGTAGATGGGATCGGCCGGACGTCCGCCGCCGGAGCCGGAGCCGCCACGCGACCCGCCGCCACCGCCACCGAAGCCGCCACCACCATCGGTGCGCTCGGTGCGCTCGACCGTGGCCCGGGCCCAACGCAGGCTGGGACCGAGCTCGTCGGCAGTGACATCGACGCTGGTGCGCTTGCCACCCTCACGAGCTTCGTACTCGCGGATCTCGAGCCGGCCGTGGACGACGACGCGCATGCCCTTGGTGAGGGTGGCGGCCGCGTTCTCACCGAGCTGGTCCCAGGCGTTGATGTTGAAGAACGACGTCTTCTCCTGCCACTCGCCGTTCTGCTGGTACCGACGGCTGACGGCCAGGCCGAAGCTGGCCACGGCCTTGCCACCCGAGGTGTAGCGCAACTCGGGCTCGCGGGTCAGGTTGCCGACGAGGGTGATGGTGGTATCGGCCATGGGGGCCTCCTTCGTGGACGTTCGGTGGATCAGGCCGCCGACTCGGCCATGCCGCGGCGGGCAGCCTCGGCATCGGGCAGTCGGAGCAACTTGTGGCGGACGATGTCGTCTGCGATACGGAACGTACGCTCGAGGTCGTCGAGTGCGCCGCCCTTGGCCATCACGTTGAACACCACGTAGTAGCCGTACTCCTTCTTGTTGATCGGGTAGGCGAACTGGCGCCGACCCCACCAATCCGGCTTGCCGTGGACCGATCCACCGGCAGCCTCGATCGACGATGTGATCGAGGTGACCCACTGCCGAGCAGCGGTGTCCTCGAGGTCACCATCGACGATGACCATGAGCTCATAGGCACGCATCATGCGTGTGGAACCTCCCTTCGGACCCGACGTGCCCTGCACGCCGGGGCCCCACAGCGGGGCAGGGTGAATATGACCGGGCAAGCGTAACGGGTGAATCGCCACATGGCACACGGTGTACCAGCACGGTGTCACGCGGTTCCCCACACCACCATGCGGTGAGAGGTGAGGCGCGCAGGCAGCCTCACCTCTCACCGGGGCAGGGGGTACGGTCGGGCCATGGACCTGCGCGCCTGGATCCAAGACGCCCACCACGACCTGCGGCCACGCCTCGTCGACGCCGTGCTCGAGCGGGTGCCCGTCGAGCAGTGGTCCGCGCAGGCCGACGGCGGCGGGTCGAGCATCACCTGGCTCGTGCTCCACCTCACCCGCCACCACGACCTGGCCCTGCAGACCGCGATCCGCAACCGTGCACCGCGCTTCACCGAGCACGCCGAAGCCCTCGGCCTCACCACGGTGCGCACCGCTGCAGCGCTCAGCGGCGCCGGCCTCACCGAGCGCGAGGACCGCGAGGACACCCTGGCCGTGCGCCCCGCCGCCCTCGTCGCCTACCTCGACGACGTGCTCGAGACCACGGCCCGCTGGCTCCACCGGCTCTCCGGCATGGCCCTCGACACCGTGCCCGACACCGACCGGCGACTCACCGAGCTCGCCGGCATCGATCCCGACGAGCTCGGCTGGCTGGTGCGCATGTGGCACGGGCGCACCGTGTCATGGCTCGTGCAGTGGCCGATGCTCGGCCACGTCAACGCGCACACCGGCGAAGCCGTGTCGGTGCGCAACCGGCTCGGCCTCAGCCCGTTCTGACACCGCTCGACGGGACGCGACCCCGGAGCGGCCCCGACCGCCGCGCTCCCGGGCGCCACAGCTCAGCCAGACGCTTGGCGACGCGCACCCTGCGACGCGCCGATCGGCAACACGCGCAGCAGGTGGTGCCAGCGGCACCCGATGCACGCCTCGACCACATAGGCCGTGAGGCCGACCGAGCGGCGCTGGATGGCAGCCATCTCCGCCGCGTTCGCCACGCACTTGCCGTGCGACGGCAGGCGGTCACCGAACACGTAGGTGACCAGGCGTAGATCCGGCTGGGCACAGATGGGGCAGGCCGCCCGGCTCTCGGTGCCGACGTTGCGCGCTGCGCGGATCAGCTCGGGGTGGGCGTCACAGATCTGGTCCTGGCGCAGCCGCCCACGACGGAACTCGTTCACCAGGTGCCGACGCGCCAACCGATGGTCGACCACACCCGATGCGCCGCGCAGCGACCCGGCCGTGAAGCCACGCTGCTCGCCCTGGGTCGCCATGGTCGCTGACGCTATCGGCACGACCAGATCGACAGTGCGTCACGCCGGCACTGCATCGGCACCACGCTCCCACGGCCGATCCTCCCCCCGACCTCCGCGATCGGTCACACTGGTGCCATGCACAGTGTCTGGTTCGGACAGGGCGTCGCCGACGACAGCGCATTGCGGCTGTGCGGCGACCTCAACGGCAAGCGCGTGGTCGAGATCGGCGTCGGCCCCACACCTCCCGGCACCGCACCGAACGCGGTCAGGATGGCCCAGGCCGGGGCGAAGGCGATCGCCCTCGACCCGTCCGCCGACCGCATCGCCGCGCTGCGCCACCAGGCCGATGCGGCCGAGGTGCGCGGCGAGTGCCACGTCGGCGAGCGCTACGAGCTCGGCTTCGTCACCAGCGGCTCGGTCGACCTGGCCATCGCCACCCACACCCTCGACGACGTCGACGACCTGCCCCGCCTGCTGCGCCAGGTGCACCGCGTGCTCCGGCCCGGCGCCGGCTTCGTGATCGCGCTCACCCATCCGGTCGCGGCGATGTTCGGCGCAGGCGGCGAGGCGCTCCACCGCTACGGCGAGACCACCCGCACCATCAGCGACCTCTACATGCACCTCGTGCGGTCGAACTTCCACCTCGACACGGTCCACGAGCTCGCACCGGCAGCCGCCCGCGACGCGCTCACCCCGACCGTGCTCGTGCTGCGCGCCCGCAAAGAAGGGCTCTGACCGCTTCCCGGCGCGGCCACCCCGTCGACGACGTCAGGCGCTGCGCGCCTGCCACCACTCGAGCAGCCGAGCCGTCACCACGTCGCGGCCGAGCAGGCCCTCGTCGAGGCGGATGTCCATCAGGAACGACAGCGCATCACCCACGGCCCGACCCGGCGGGATGCCGAGCAGCGCCATCACCTCGGTGCCGTCGAGCTCGGGCCGCAACGAGGCGAGCGCCTCCCGCTCGGCGAGCTCGTCGATCCGGCGCTCGAGGTCGTCCATCCGCCGCGACAGCGCCACCGCCTTGCGCTCGTTGCGCGTGGTGCAGTCGCAGCGGGTGAGCACGTTGAGCTCGTGCAGGTGAGGCCCGGCGTCGCGCACGTACCGGCGCACCGCAGAATCGCTCCAGCCCATCTGGTAGGTGTGGAAGCGCAAGTGCAACGCCACCAGCTCGGTGACCGCCTCGATGTCGTCGGCGGAGTAGCGCAACGCCGTCATCCGCTTGCGGGTCATCTTCGCCCCCACCACGTCGTGATGGTGGAACGACACACCACGGCCCTTGTCGAACGAGCGCGTCCGGGGCTTGCCGACGTCGTGGAACAGCGCCGCCAACCGGGTGCGGCGGAAGTCGAACTCCGGGTGGCCGGGGCGCAGTTGGTGCAGCGGGCGCACGTTCTCGATGACGGCCAAGGTGTGGGTGAGCACGTCCTTGTGGCGATGGATCGGATCCTGCTCGAGGCGCATCGCCGGCAGCTCCGGCAGGAAGTGGTCGGCCAGGCCCGTGTCGACGCAGAACCACAGCCCGGCCGTGGGCGACGGCACCACGATCAACTTGTCGAGCTCGTCGCGCACACGCTCGGCCGACACGATCTCGAGCCGCTCGGCCATCGACGACACGGCCGCGACGAGCTGCGGCTCGGGCTGCAGGGCGAAACGGGCGATGAAGCGCGCCGCGCGCAGCATGCGCAGCGGATCGTCGCTGAAGCTCACGTCCGGCGCGAGCGGTGTGCGCAGCACCCGCGTCATCAGGTCGGCAGCACCCCCGAACGGGTCGACCAGCACCGGGTCCGGGGTGGTCAGCTCGAGAGCCATCGCGTTCACCGTGAAGTCGCGCCTCGACAGGTCGAGCTCGATGTCGTCGGAGAACTCGACCTCGGGCTTGCGCGAGTCGTCGCGATAGGCCTCGGCCCGATGGGTCGTGATCTCGAACTGGCGCTCGACCACCGACCCGTCGTCGAGCGCGGTGCGCTTCAACGCCCCGATCGTGCCGAACCGCTCACCCTGGGTCCAGATCGCATCGGCCCAGCCGTGGAGCAGGCGCTTGATCTCGTCGGGACGAGCCGTGGTGGTGGCGTCGAGGTCGTAGTCGACGGGCAGCGCGTCGACCAACAGGTCGCGCACCGTGCCCCCCACCAGGAACAACCGGTGCCCGGCCGCGGCGAAGCGGTCGCGCAACGGCTGCATCTCGCGCAGCACCGGAGCGAAGCGATCGGGGATCACCAGCGATCGCGCCAGACGTCGGCCACCCGGTCGAGCTGCAGCGCGCCCGGCCCACCGGACGTCGCCCGCTCGGTGGGGCGCGGCGGCTGCGGGTCGAGCCCGGCCAGCACCCCCACCACCGCGCCGCTGCAGTTGGCCAGCGCGTCGAGGTCGTAGCCGCCCTCGAGCATCACGATCCGCCGACCGGCCGGCACCCACTCGATCACGCGCTGGGTGATCGCGATGTAGTCGCCGGCGGTGAGCCCGAGCTCGGTGATCGGGTCGTCGCGGTGCGCGTCGAACCCGGCCGAGATGATCAGCCACGTCGGCGCGAACTGCGCGACCCGCGGCGCCACCAGCTCGTCGAGCGCACGCAGGTAGACATCGCCCGTCGCGCCGGGCGGCACCGGCACGTTCATCGTGAACCACTCGCCGGCCCCGAGGCCCACCTCATCGGCACGGCCCGACCCCGGATAGAGCGGCCACTGGTGCAGGCTGACGAACAGCACCCGCGGGTCGTCGTAGAACACGGCCTGGGTGCCGTTGCCGTGATGCGCGTCGTAGTCGAGGATCAACACCCGCTCGCCGCGCTCAGCGAGCGACGCAGCCACGACCGCCACGTTCGACACGAAGCAGAAGCCCATCGACTCGTCCTGGGTGGCGTGGTGGCCCGGGGGGCGCACGGCGCAGAAGGCCGCGTCGCCCCGCCCTGCCTCGAGAGCGGCCACCGCCGTGAGCCCCGCACCTGCCGCGAGGCAGGCAGCCTCGAACGACCGGGCGCTCGCATAGGTGTCCGGATCGAGCCGGCCGCCGCCGCGGGCGCAGATCGCCTCGATGCGATCGAGGTAGGGCGCCGGATGCACGCGCGCGAGGGCGGCACGCGTCGCCGCCACCGGCGCGAGCGGCGTGAGCGCCTCGAGCAAGCCCTCGCGTTCGACCCCCGCCAGCACGGCGCGGAGCCGCTCGGGCCGCTCCGGATGGCGCGGCCCGGCGAGGTGGTCGAGGTACGCCGTGTGGGTACTGAACAGCACGGTCACGGTGACGACGCTACCGTCCTCGGTCGATGAGCCTGGTGCCGCGCCTGTTCCGCCGCGCTGCGGCCGACCCTGCAGGGGCCGGTGCACCATCGACGTCGTTCGCGCTCACCTCCACACCGCTTCCCGCACGGGCCACGCCCTGCCCCGGCCAACCGGACCGGGCGCAGATCGTGGTGCTCGACGGTGGGGCGGTCCCCGGCGTGGCCCACTACCGGGCATGGTCCGTCGAGCTGGCCGACCGGGGCTTCAGCCGGATGCGCACCGGCGCCCTCGCCGCCCGCCAGGCAGCCCAGGCCGACCTCGCCGGGCTCCACTGCGCGCAGGAGCTCGTGCTGCTGCGCCTCGACGCACCACTGCCGTCGCTCACCGATCGCAGCCCATCGGCCACCCGCCTCCATCGCCTCGACGACGACGGCTACCGCAGCGCCGCGGCCATCGACGCGCTCGGCTTCGGCGAACGGTGGCGGCTCGACGCCGGCATGCTCGCCGACATCTGCCACGCCACGCCCCGGTCGCGAGCCCGCCTGGCCACGACCGACGGAACCGTGAGCGGCTTCCTCATCTCCGGTCGCTCCGCCCGCATCGGCTACCTCCAGCGACTCGCCGTCGACCCGTCGGTCCGTCGCCGCAACGTCGCCACGGCGCTGATCGGCGACGCGTTCGGCTGGATGCGCCGCACCGGCGTGCACCAGGTCTACGTCAACACCCACGTCGACAACGACGGCGCCCTCGCGCTCTACCACCACCTCGGCTTCCGCGACCTCGCCGAGCGGCTGCGCGTCTACGAAGGCGACATCGCCCGATGACCGTCGCCCGACAGCGGACCTCGACGAGGCGGCCCACACGGACCATCGGCATCGTCCTCGTCGCCGCGCTCATCGGTCTCGCGGCCGCGCCGGGCGGGCCCGCAGCACCCGCAGCGGCCGACACCGACCCACCGTTGGCGCTCATCGAACAGCCGTTCACGATCGACCCCGACGACACCATCGAGCTCACGACCCAACTGGCCGACACGGCCGACCTCGCCGGCATCGTCAGCGACGGGACCATCATCGTCACCAGCCACCGGCCACTGTCGACCCGCGCCCAGGTCGCCGACGCCCGAGCCGGATCCTTGCCGAACGTCGTCGACACCATCGACATCACACCGCGCTTCGAGATCGCGCCCGCCCTGTCGCTCCCGGCGCCCGGACAACCGGTCGCTCCCGAAGCGGTCGTGTCGGCCGGCGGCACGCTCAGCATCCGGGTGCCCACCGAGACCCTCACCCGCGCGCCCGGCGCCCTGCAGTTCGCCCAGCCGGGCATCCACCCCGTCGTCGTCGAAGTGCGGCGCGGCGACACCACCGAGGGTGTGCTCGTCACCTTCATCGACCGCCTCGCCACCGGCGACACCGCAGGGAGCGACGACGACCCGCTCGACGTCGGCCTGGTGATCGCACCCGGCGCATCGCCCACCGTCGACGCAGCGGGCGCGATCAGCCTCGACACGCAGGCGCGCACGGACCTCAGCACCCTCGCCGTCACCCTCGCCGCAGCAGCCGACGCGATCGGCGAGGGCACCGCGCCGATCCCCGCCCTGGTCGACATCGACCCGACGGCGCTCGACCTGCTCGCCGCGACCGACCCGACCGTGTTCGCCGAGCTGCGCACCCTCCTCCGTCGCGTCGACCTCACCTCACCTCCCGCGATGCCGCTCGACCCGGCCACCGCCGTCGCCGCCGGACAGGCCGACACCTACCGACGCCTCGTCGACCGGGGGACCTCACTGCTCACCGACGCCGCGCCGGGCGCCGCGCCACAACAGGGCACCGCCATCGTCAGCACCCCGATCGACCTCGCCGGCGCCGAGCTCATCGCCTCCACCGGAGCCAGCACGATCGTGCTCCCCTACGACGGCTACGAGCTCCTCGAGGGATCGATCGGGCTGTTCACCGACACCACCCGTGCGGTCTGGGTGGCCGACGCCGGCCTGCGGGCCATGGTCACCGACCCCTACCTCGCCCCACGACTCGCCGATCCCGGCGCCGACGCCGCGGCCGCGGCAGTGGCGATGGCCGCCGAGATCGTCGTGCTCGGCGATGAGGTCCGGCGCAGTGACGACCTCGCCCCGCGCCTGCTCCTGCTCGGCACCACCGACCTCGCCCCTCCGGACGCAGAGCTGCTCCGGCGTCTCGTGGCCCTGCTGTCGGCGGCCCGTGGCGTCCGCATGGTGTCACCGGTCGAGGTGATCGACGACGTCGGGACGCTGCTGATCGACGGCGCCCCGCTCATCGTCGGCCTCCCCGACGAGGTGCCCGCACCCGAGGGCTACGACCCGGCGACGCGAGCCGTCGTCGTCGACCGCCTCCGCGCCGACGCGACCGCGGTGGCGAGCATGCTCCCCGCCGACGACGAGCGGCCCGGCCGATGGGCCACGACCACCGACTCGATGGCGTCCACCGTCGTGACCGACGACCTCGCCGCCGCGTCCGACCGGGACGTGCGCACCGAGCTCGACGAGGTCCGCCGCTGCGTCGTGGCACCCGAGCGCTTCTCGTTCACGCTCACCGGCCGCACCAGCACCATCCCGTTCCAGATCTCGAACCGCTGCGACATTCCCATCACCGTGCGGATCCAGCTCGACTCACCGAAGATCTCCTTCCCCGAGGGAGAGCAACTCGAAGAGCTCGCCCCCGGCGCCGACACCGAAGTGCGCGTCAAGGCCGTGGCCCGCACCAACGGCCGGTCGAGCGTGTTCCTGCGCCTGCTCACCCCTACGGCGAGCGGCACGAACCAGGCCGTCGCGCCCGAGGTGGTGCTCACCGCACGGGTCCAGTCACTGGCCGGCATCGGTCAGCTGCTGCTCGGCACCCTCGTCCTCGTCGTGCTCGCCTGGTGGCTGCGCCAGTGGCGCACCCGGCGTCGACAGGAGCTGCTCGCCGCCAACGCGCAGCACCACCCGGCCGCGCGCAGCGGGCCGTGACGGCGCGCAGCGGCACCCGCGGGCGCCGCACCGCGTCCAGCTCAGCGATCCGCTCCGATTGCCCGGACCGTCGACGGTCGCACCACTAGCGTTCACGTTCGGACATGTCGCCCACCGCCAGCCCGCCGTCGCCCCCGCCGACCATCCTCGCCCAGCGCTACCAGCTGGATCGACGGCTCGCGCAAGGAGGCATGGCCGAGGTGTGGGTGGCCACCGATCTGCAGCTGTCGCGCAAGGTCGCGGTCAAGCTGCTCAAGCCCAACCTCGCCAACGACCCCGTGGTCGCCGAACGCTTCCGTCGCGAGGCCGTGGCCGTCGCCCAGCTCAGCCACCCCAACATCGTGGCCGTCTACGACGCGATCGAAGAGCAGGGTCGCCAGGCCGTGGTCATGCAGCTCGTCAACGGCAAGAGCCTGCGCCAACTGCTCGACGAGCAGAAGCGGCTCAGCCCGGACCTCACCATGCACATCGGGACGTGCATCGCCGGGGCGCTCGACGCCGCGCACGCCGCCGGGCTCGTGCACCGCGACGTCAAGCCCGGCAACATCCTGATCACCGCCGACGGACGGGTGCTGCTCACCGACTTCGGCATCGCCAAGGGCCTCGAGGCGACGCCGGAGGACGACCTCACCAACGACAACATCATGATGGGCACCGCCAAGTACCTGTCGCCCGAGCAGGTCCGCGGACGACGCCTCGACGGCCGCGCCGACCTCTACTCGCTCGGCCTGGTCCTCTACGAGTGCCTCGCCGGCCGCGTGCCCTTCCTCGGCCAGAACGACGCCGACACCGCCCTCGCCCGCCTGCAGCGCGACCCCACCGACATCACCCGGCTGCGCCCCACGCTGCCACCCGGGCTGCCCGAGCTCGTCCACCGCCTGCTCGCCCGCAAGCCCGAGCAGCGCTACTCGAGCGGCGCCGCCGTACGCGCCGCCATCACCGACATCCAGAGCCGACCCGCGCCGATCCTCGAGCACACCGACGCAGCGCCGCGCATCGTCCACGACCCGACGCCGCCACTGCGCACCCGGCCCCAGCAGCCACAGATCACACCCGACCCGCGCCAGCCCCGCGACCAGCGCGCCGGTGGCATCAGCCCCACCGCGACACCGCCGGCAGCCGTCGGCGGCTACCAACCGGTGGGCACGCGAGGCCGGCCGGCAGGGCCCGCCGTGGTCCGTGCCGAGCGTGACCGCACCCCCTCCGGCGGCGTGCGCGTGCGCCAACGACCCAACCGCAACTACGAGCAACGGACCGGACCGTCGCTGCTGCTCGTCGGACTGCTGCTGCTCATCGCCACCATCGTCGTCGCCGTGCTGTGGACCAACCTGCGCAGTGGCGACCCGGGCTCGACGACCCCCACACTCGTCCCCGCCGGAGGCCTGCCCACCACCGTGCCGACGCCGGTCACCGCGGCCCCGGTCGCGGCAGCGGTGCAGGCTCGCGCCTTCGACCCCGACGGCGACGGCACCGAGAACGACGACCAGGCGGCGAACGTGCTCGACGGCGATCCCGGCACTGCCTGGAGCACGGTCTGCTACGCCGACGAGTACCTCGGCGGCAAGGGCGGCGTCGGCGTGGTCGTCACCCTCGGCGCCGCGGGCACCGGCTCGATGGCCATCGGGGTCGCCAGCGCACCGTGGATCCTCGAGGTCTACTCGAGCGCGGCCGACACCGCGCCCGAGAGCATCGACGCCTGGGGCGCCTCGATCGCCAGCGCCAACGGCCGCGACCCGGACACGGTCACCGTCCCGGTCATCGAGCAGAGCCGCCACCTGCTCGTGCTGCTGCGCCAGCTCGGCCCGAGCGACGTCTGCAGCAGCGACAACCCCTACCGAGGCACCATCTCCGACGTGAGCTTCACCGCGAGCGGCACGTGACCGGTCACGACGACGACCGGGCCCTCGTCGCAGCTGCCAACGCCGGCGACCGACGGGCGCTCGACACCCTGCTGCGCACCCACTACGACCGCATCTACGCGGTCTGCCGACGGATCACCGGGTCCGACGCCGACGCCGCCGACGCCGCGCAGGAGGCGCTCATCAAGATCGTGCGCAGCCTGCCCGGGTTCGACGGTCGAGCCGCCTTCTCGACATGGGCCTATCGCATCGCCACCAACACCAGCCTCGACGAGCTGCGCCGCCGGAGGCGCCGGCCGGCGGTGGTCGACCGCGTCGACGAGGACGGCTACGACCTCGACGTGGCCGACCCCGACTCCGGTCCGAGGGTCGAGGCCATCGTCGACCGGATGTCGATCGACGCCGCGCTCGCCCAACTGCCGGAAGCCTTCCGAGTGCCACTGGTGCTGCGCGACGTCGGTGACCTCGACTACGCCGAGATCGCCGAGGCGCTCGACATCCCGGTCGGCACCGTGAAGAGCCGGATCGCCCGCGGCCGGGCCGGGCTCATCGAGTTGCTCGCCGCCGGGAACCGCGAGCCCTCCGACGAACGTCCAACACACGACCTATGAGCGACGAGATCCACGACCCCGACGCCGTGAGCGCCGCCGCGTGGCTGCCCGTGCGCGCCTCGTTGCGCGACGTCGTGGTCCCGGCCGAGGCTCGCGAGGCGGCGATCGCCGCAGCGCTCGCTGCGTTCGACGAGGACCGCTCGGACGTTCCCGTCGCAGCAGCCGCAGCGGCACTCCCGGCAGCCGCAGGTGATCGCCAAGCCGACGTCGTGTCGCTGCAGACCCGCATGGGCGCCCGGTGGACCCGCTGGGTGGGCGCCGCGGCAGCAGCCGTCGCCGTGCTGGCCATCGGTGGCGTGGTGATCAACGGCCTCGGTGGCTCGTCGGGCGGTCAGGTGTCGGTCGAGCCGGCAACAGCAGCCGAGAGCACCCTGTCGATGTCCACGGCGAAGGAGTCCGGGATGAACGCCACCGACATGTCGCCGATGTCCGGCAGTCTCGAGTCCGTCGACGAGCAGGTCGCACCGTCCACCATCGGCTCGATCGACGGTGGCGCCGCACCCGACAGCACCCAGCCCGAGGTGGTCGTGGCGCTCGCACCCAGTGTCGAGATCGCCGACGAAACCGGCCTCACCACCTACGCCACACGCACGGCGGCGGCACCGCCGATGGCCGACCTGCCGGACAGCCCGTGCCGGCCGGACGGCGCCGACCAGCTCGGTGTCGTGAGCTACCAGGGGGTCACCGCGCTCGTGGTGCGCAACGCGGACAGCTCCTACAGCGCCATCGCCGCCGACACGTGCGCCGTGCTCGCCACCGTCACCCCCTGATCACCCCGGACGGTTCATCCCCGCAGGTGACGGAGTAGGCTCGCCCCATGCCGGGCAATCCGCTCAACAACCCCGAGTGGGCACCGCAGCTCGCCGATCTCGTCGAGAAGTACGTGGGCATGGTGCGCACCACGGCCACCACGCGGGTGGTCAAGGTCGTGCGCGGCCTGGTGTTCGGCACGATCATCGGCGTGCTGTCCATCGGTGCGGCCGTCCTCGGGGTCATCCTCGTCACCAAGTTGCTGCAGCGCATCGTCAACATCGGTGGATGGATCGACACCGACTCGAGCGTCTGGGTGTCGTACCTGGTGGGCTCCGCACTGTTCGCCGTCGTCGGGGTGGTCTGCATGCGCATGCGCCACACACCCGACGCCGACGCCGAGCGCTGACGACCACCGCCTCGACTCGCCGCCCGGCCCCACCCCGATCGTCGACAAGGACCGCACATGACCACTCGCAACGTCATCATCATCGGCTCGGGGCCCGCAGGGCTCACGGCTGCCATCTACACCGCCCGTGCCAGCCTCGAGCCGCTGATCATCGAAGGTGAGCCCTCGAGCACCACCGACCAGCCCGGTGGGCAGCTCATGCTCACCACCGAGGTCGAGAACTTCCCGGGCTTCCCGATGGGTGTCATGGGCCCGGAGCTGATGGGCAACATGCGCGAGCAGGCGGCGCGCTTCGGCGCCGAGTTCCTCACCGCCAAGGTCACCAGGGTCGACTTCTCCGAGCGGCCGTTCAAGGTCTGGGTGCACGACGAGCTCCATCTCGCCGAGTCGGTGATCGTCTCGACGGGGGCGCAGAGCCTGATGCTCGGCCTCGAGGCCGAGACGCGCCTGATCGGCCACGGCCTGTCGACGTGCGCCACCTGCGACGGCTTCTTCTTCCGCGGCCAGGAGATCGCCGTCGTCGGTGGTGGCGACTCCGCGGTCGAGGAGGCGACCTTCCTCACCAAGTTCGCCACCAAGGTGACCCTGCTCGTGCGCCGCGACCAGTTGCGCGCCTCGAAGATCATGCAGGACCGGGCGCTGTCGAACCCGAAGATCGAGATCCGCTGGAACAGCGTGGTCACCGAGCTGCTCGGCACCGATTCGCTCGAGGGCGTCGTCGTGCAGGACACGGTCACGGGCGACTCCACGACACTCGGCGTCACCGGGCTGTTCATCGCCATCGGCCACCGGCCGAACACCGACTTGTTCCGCGGCATCCTCGACATGGAGGACAGCGGCTACCTCATCACCCGCGCCGGCTCGTCGTACACCAACGTGCCCGGCGTGTTCGCCTGCGGCGACGTGCAGGACCACACCTACCGGCAGGCGATCACGGCCGCCGGGTCGGGCTGCA
>DAINND010000018.1:0-18330 GCA_036736065.1 Ilumatobacteraceae bacterium | reverse complement strand
CGGACCTTCGCCATCGCCGTCGGCGGCGCCACGGTGTTCGCGGCGTGCACCGTGTCATCATCGTTCGTGATCGGGTTGGTCATCGATCGGGTGATCGAGCCGAGGTTCGCCGAGGGCGCGGTCGACGCCGCCACGGTCGTCGCCGTCCTCGGCCTGCTCGTCCTTGTCGGCATCGTCCGCGCCGCCGGTGTGGTGGTCCGGCGCACCTGGGCGGGGCGCACCAACTGGGGCGTGAGCGACCGGTACACGGCCGCGGTCGTCGAGCGGGTGGTGGAGCAGCCGGCCACCTGGCATCGTCGGCAGAGCACCGGGGATCTGATCACACGCGCCGGCCCGGACGCCGAGGCGGCCAGTGCCGTGCTCGGACCGTTGCCCTACGCCTGTGGCACGGTGGCCCTGCTCGTGATCTCCGCGGTCTGGCTCGTCGTCACCGACTGGGTGCTGGGCGCCGCGGCGGTGGCGGTCTTCCCGGTGTTGGTCGGCGTCAACGTCATCTACCAGCGACGCGTCGAGCGGCACTACTACCGCGCCCAGGAAGAGATCGGGAAGCTGAGTGCAGCGGTGCACGAGAGCTTCGACGGGGTCCATGTCGTGAAGGCCTTCGGCGCCGAACGCCGCGAGACCGAACGCCTCGCCGTCATCGCCTCGCGGTTGCGCCAGGAGCGCATCGAGACCGTCCGTCTGCGCAGTGTGTTCGAAGCGCTGCTCGACTTCGTGCCGAGTGCGGTCAACATCGGCCTGCTCGTGGGGGGCGCCTACCGGGTCCGCAGCGGTGACCTGACCACGGGTGAGCTGCTGGGCTTCGTGTACCTCTTCACCCTGCTCGTGCTCCCGCTGCGGATCATCGGGTATGCGCTGAGCGAGATGCCGCATTCGCAGGCGGGCCTGGCCCGCATCCAGTCGCTCCTCGAAGACCCCCTCGCCCCCGACCCGGCGAGAGCCATCGAACGAGTGGAGGGCGGCGCCGTCGAGCTCGTCGGGGTAGAGGTGAGCCACGACGGTGAACGTGTGGTGCTCGATGGCGTCGATGCGCGTGTCGCGCCCGGCACCACGGTGGTGGTCGTGGGCCCGACCGGGTCGGGCAAGACCACGGTGCTCGATGCCATTGCCGGTCTGGTGCCTGTGCGGTCCGGGACGATCCGGGTGCCTGCCGGGACGACCTCGATGGTGTTCCAAGAGCCGTTCCTGCTAGCCGCGTCGATCCGCGAGAACGTCACCCTCGGCGCAGTGGTGGGAGACGATGACGTGGCGCAGGCCCTGGAGCTCGCCGAGGCCGACTTCGTGCACGAGCTGCCCGATGGCCTGGCCACGGTGATCGGTGAGCGTGGTGTCGGCCTGTCGGGCGGCCAGCGGCAGCGGATCGCCCTCGCTCGGGCGCTCGTGCGCCGACCCAGCCTGCTCCTGCTCGACGACACCACGTCGGCGCTCGACCCGAGCACGGAGGCGAAGGTGCTCGCCAACCTCCGCGCCAACCTGACGGGCGCCACGGTGGTGGCCGTGGCGTCGCGACCGTCGACCATCGCCCTCGCCGACGAGGTCCTCTACCTGGTCGGCGGGCGTGTGGTGGCGCATGGGAGCCACGACGAGCTGATGACATCGAATGCCGAGTACCGCGAGTTGATCCAGGCCTTCGAGCACGATCGCGCCGAGCTCGCCGAGGAGCACTCCGGGGCGCACGCTGCCGTGCTCCGCGCCGGCCAGGGGGAGGGGTGGGAGGCGTGACCGAGCCCCTCAGCCGCTGGTCGACGGTCGAGACGATCGGCCGTGGTGTCCAGGAGGCACCGGTGCTGCGCAGCGGCTTCGGCATCACCCTTGGCCTCGCCATGCTCGGCGCCGCAGGGCGCGTCTCGGTGCCCATCCTCGTGCAGCAGGCGATCGACCGCGGCTTCGGCGACGACGGGGTCGACGTCGGTGTGGTGTGGGTCCTCGGGCTCGTCGCCTTGCTGGTGACGAGCCTCGCCAGCGTCTGCCAGCGCACGGCCGTGAAGCGCTTGGGGGTCCGCAGTGAGGAGGCCCTGTACGCGTTGCGGGTGCGCCTCTTCGAGCACATCCACCGTCTGAGCATCGCCGACCACAACGAGGAGCGCAAAGGTGCCCTTGTCGCGCGGGTGACGAGCGACGTCGAGACCCTCGCCATGTTCTTCAGTTGGGGCGCCTTGGCCTGGCTGCTCGAGAGCACCGTGATGGTGGTGGTCGCTGCCGTGATGCTGGCCTACGACTGGGTGCTCGCGCTCGTGGCCTTCGTGGTCGCCGCGCCACTGGTCCTCGTGCTCCAGCGCGTGCAGCGCCATCTCCTGCGCGCCTACGACCGCGCCCGCGAGGACAACGCCCAGGTGCTCACGTCGATCAGCGAGGTGGTGGCCGGGGCCGAGACGCTGCGCGCCTACGGAGGCGGTCCGCAGTACGCCGAGGCGACCAAACGGGCGAGCCGGCGCCGGTCGCGGTCGTTCGTGCGCGCCGGCACGATCGGTGCCTTCCTGTTCCCCTCGGGGGAGGTGTTCAGCGTGCTCACGGTGACGGCGGTGGTCAGCGTCGGCGTGTGGCGAGGGCCCGCCTCCGGGCTCACGGCAGGGGCGATGGTCGGGTTCGTGTTCCTGACCTACCGGTTCCTCGAACCGATCGCGCAGTTCACCGAGGTGATCGACCAGACGCAGACCGCTGTCGCCGGCCTGCGCCGCGTGCTCGGGGTGCTCGAGATCCCGGTCGGCCCGCCCGAGCCGCGCCGGCCGGTGGCTCTGCCCGTCGGGCGTCTCGGCATCGACATCGAGCACGTCACGTTCACCTATCCGTCACGGGGCGACGACGACGAGGGGCCGGTCCTGCTCGACGTCACGGCGCACATCCCGCCCGGCCAGCAGGTTGCGCTCGTCGGTGAGACGGGTTCTGGCAAGACCACCTTGGGGCGACTGGTGGCTCGCCTCGCCGATCCGAGCTCCGGTGTGGTCCGCCTCGGAGGTGTTCCGCTCACCGCGGTCGCCAACGACGAGTTGCGGGCCCGGTTGGTGGTCGTGCCGCAGGAGCCGTTCCTGTTCGAGGGCTCCATCGCCGCGCACCTCGTGTTCGCCCGACCGATGCTCAGCCTCGACGCCGTCGAGGCCGTCGTCCGCGACCTCGGTCTCGGCGACTGGTTGGAAGGCCTGCCCGAAGGCCTCGACACCGAGGTCGGCCAGCGTGGCGCGAACCTCTCCGCCGGTGAGCGCCAGCTCGTGGCGCTGGTGCGAGCGGCGCTCGTCGACCCGGACGTGCTGGTCCTCGACGAAGCGACCTCCTCGGTCGACGCGCTCACCGAGGTGCGGATGTCGCGGGCGCTCGATCGCCTGTCGGCCGGGCGCACCACGATCGCGATCGCCCATCGACTGTCGACCGCTGCTCGCTCCGACCGGGTCCTGGTGCTCGAGCACGGCCGGCTGGTCGAAGACGGTCCGCATGCAGACCTGGTCGAACGCGGCGGCGCCTACTCGCGGATGTACCAGGCGTGGGTCGCTGCGACGAGCACGTGAGCGGCGGCGCGATGGTCAGTGGGGCTCGGTGACGTCGACCAGCACCTTGCAGGCGCTCGACGGGTCGTCGGCGAGCTGGGCGATCGTGGTCGGTAGCTCGTCGAGCGTGACGGTACGGTCGTGCAAGGGCGCCACCTGGACGGCACCGTCGGCGATCAGGGCGATCGCCTCGCCGAACTCGTGGTGCAGGTAGCCGAGCGAGGCGACCACGCTCACCTCCTTGACCAGCCAAGATCCCGGGTTGATGGTGGCCGTGCCGCTGGCCAGGCCGACCAGGTTGACGCGGCCGCCGCGGCGCACCAGGTCGACAGCCTGCTGCACCGTGGAGGGGACGCCTGCGCACTCGAAGACCAGGTCGGCCCCCGCCCGAGCGAACCGTGACGCAGCGTCGTCAGGGGTGATCGCCTCGTCGGCGCCGAGCGCCCTGGCCAGCTCGCGGCGCCCCGGAGAGGGCTCGACCGCGATGACCGTGCTGGCATCGAGGGCCAGCGCGCACTGCAGCGTGAGCAGCCCGATCGGGCCGCAGCCCTGCACCACCACCACCTCGCCGCCGCGCGGTCGGCTGCGCAGGACGGCGTGGAGGGCCACGGTCGTCGGCTCGACGATGGCCGCGTCGTCATCGCTGAGCGCCTGGTCGACGCGCACCAGCCGCGCCGCATCGACGGCGATCCGCGGGGCGAACCCACCGTGAGGTGGCGCGAGGCGGTCGCGCCCGATCATGCCGAGGAAGGCCTGCACGCAGTAGGCGCTGCGCCCGGCGCTGCACTCGGGGCAGCGTCCGCAGGCAGGTGCGATGCCGGCCACGACGCGGTCGCCCTCGGCGAGGTGCTCGACCCCGGCGCCGAGCTGGGCGACGGTGCCCACCCACTCGTGGCCGCAGATGGACGGCGTGTAGGGCTCGCTGCCGAGGAAGCCGTGGAGATCGGTGCCGCAGATGCCACAGCGGGAGATGTGCACCACGGCCGTGCCGGGACGGGCCTCGGGCTCGGGGACCTCCACGAGCTCGAAGTGGCGCTGGCCGGTGACGAGCCCGGCGCGCATCAGCTCGCCTCGCCGGCGGGTTCGATCGCCCAGGCGCTGCCGCGGCGGAGGAGCTCGTGGAATTCGTCGAGCTCCCACGAGCCGCGCTCGATGACGGGCCAGTATCGGCCGTTGAACGGCGGGGCGATCATGTCCCAGTGGCCGCGGCAGTGGCCGAGCGTCAGGTAGAGCACCGCGCCCTCGCCGAGCGGTCGGCGGTACATGACGAGGCGCGGCTCGTCGGTCGGCCACTCACGCTCGGCGAAGCCAGGGCCCGAGTCGCCGGTCCATCGCGTCTCGAGCAGCGGCTCGACCGTGCCGTGGTACTCGCTCAGGTAGAGCTCGTCATCGGTCTCGAACGGCTCGATGCCGGCCACGAGCGGGTCGTCCTCGGCGCCGGGCGACACCGTGACCCGGTAGGGCGCGATCGGTGGGTGCGACAGGAACTGGCTGCCCAAGGTGTCGGCGAAGGTCGGGAACACACGCGGCGTGGTGAACGAACCGGTGCTGAGCGCCTCGGGTGGGTCGATGGCCGAGTTCGTGCCGTGGAGCGCGAACCAGCGCCCTCCTTGTTCGACGCGCTGCCGCAACGCGACCTGGGCCGCCTCGGACGGGCGGACGTTGCACGTGTACGAGATGAGCAGCTCGCAGTGGGCGATGCGCTCGGTGTCCTCGTAGTCCGACGACACGGTGGTGCGGATGTGTGGGTGCTCGGCGAGCAGCTGCAGCAGTTGGAGCCGTGCGTAGTCGAAGTCGTGCCACCATCCGCCGCAGACGAGGTGGGCGTCGATCCGGCGGGTCATCGTGCCGGGACGATCAGAACTTGATCCGCTTGGTGTACCCGCCGTCGACCACCAGGTTGGCCCCGGTGATCAGGCTCGCCGCCGGGGAGGCCAGGAAGGCGATCGCGTTGGCGATCTCGCGAGGGTCGCCGAGCCGCTTGATCGGCATCTTCGCCACGGTGGCGTCGTAGAAGGCCGTCATGTGCGTCTTGATCGTGTCCCAGTTGCCGCCCTCGAAGAAGACCGGCCCCGGCGACACCACGTTCACGCGGATGCCCTTCGGTGCGAGCGCCTGGGCGAGGTTGTTGGCGTAGGCGGTCATGGCCGCCTTCATCGGGCCGAAGCTCCCGGGCCCGGCGAACTCCTCTTGGGCGGCGATCGAGCTGAGGCACACGATCGCGCCGCCACCGCCGGCCTCCATCGCAGGGACGACGGCCTGCTGGGCGCGCACGAGGCCGAGCACGTCGAGGTTCAGGTTGTCGACCCATGCCTGCTCACCGCGGCCGCTCGCGGCGGACACGTTGTGCACGAACACGTCGCAGCCGCCGAGCTGCTCGATTGCCTCGGCGAGCCAGGCCTTGTACGCGTCGGCGTCGGCCACGTCGACGCCCGCGCCCACTGCCTTCACGCCCTTCGCGGACAGCGCAGCGACGGCCTCGCTCACATCGCCGCGTGCGCAGATCGCCACGTCGCAGCCCTCCTCGGCGAGCAGGGAGGCCGTGGCGAAGCCGAGGCCCCGCTTGCCGCCGGTCACGATCGCCTTCTTGCCCTTCAGACCCAGATCCATCGAACGCCCCCTGTCGGTGTGCCCGGGTCGATGTGCCCGGCCGAGGGCGAGCATAGGCATCGCTCGCCGAAGGGTGCCGAGTCGCGCCCGGGGAGTGTCAGCCGTCGCCAGGCACGAGCGTCGGGCTGCCCACCCGGTCGATTCGACAGGTCAACTCGTCACTCGGCGTCCGTCCGGCCGAGGTCGTGACCTCGAAGCGCGCCGTCTCGCCCGGATCGACGACCGGCACCCGTGCCGAACGATCGGCGAAGTCGCGGGCGGCGTCGCCGAAGGTGACGGTGACCACGTACGAGCGCGGGCTCTCGTCGCTGTTGCGGATCTCCCCGGTGGCGATGGCCCGGCCGTCGGTGTCGACCACGCACCCGAGGACGCGGACGACGTGCTCACCCGGGTCGCGCGTGCTGCGCAACTCGTCGAGCACACTGCGGCTCGAGCGCATCCCGATGCCGGAGAGGCCGAGGGCGACGACGGCGCAGGCGATGCCTGCCACGGCGATCCGGCGACCGCTGTCCGGGCCGGGTCGGAGGCGTGCCGCAGCCACGATGCCGAGCACGATCGCCGAGAGCGCCGCGGCCACGCCGAGCACCACGAGGAAGGGCATCCAGCTGATGGTGACGGCGACGACGGCGAGGGTGAGTGAGGTGAGCGCTGCGGCGCGTCCGCGGCCTCGCTCGACCGACGGGCTCGGCGTGAGGTCGGGATCGAAGCCGCGGGCGCCGTCGTCGGCCACGTCGGCGGTGAAGACATGGCCGTTGAACCAACGGAAGTCGTGGCGGCCCGACGGATCGGGGTGCCACCCCGGTGCCGTGCCGGTCGAGGGTCGATCGGAGTGGTCCGTGGCCGTCACAGGCTCGCCGCCATCGCAGCCTCTGCCGTGCGGCGGGCCCAGCGGTAGTCGCCCTTGCCGCTCGGGCTGCGCTCGATGGCATCGACCCAGACGATCCGCCGGGGGACCTTGTACGACGCGAGCCGGGCGCGCAGGTGGGCCTCGAGGTCGTCGTCGCTCACCGGGGCCGCATCGGTCCGCCGGGAGGCGACGAGTGTGACGGACTCGCCGAAGCGCTCGTCGGCGACGCCGACGACCGCACAGTCGAGGACTGCCGGGTGGGAGCGAGCGGCGACCTCCACCTCCTCGGGGTAGACCTTCTCGCCGCCCGTGTTGATGCACACCGATCCGCGCCCGAGCAGGTGGACGGTGCCGTCGGCGTCGATCGTGGCGTAGTCGCCAGGCACGGTGTAGCGCACCCCGTCGATCGTCCGGAACGTTGCCGCCGTGCGCCCGGGGTCGCCGTAGTAGCCGCTCGGCATCGGGCCGCTCACCGCCAGCATCCCCACCACGCCGGAGCCGCGCTCGGCGGGCAGTCCGGTGGTGTCGTCGATCACCACGGCACTGGGCGGCGCCATGAACACGGCGGTCTCGGCAGGCGGTTGGCCGGGCATGGTCATCGAGAGCGCGAACGGACCGCCCTCGCTCGCCCCGATCATGTCGATGATCATCACCTGTGGGGCGTGGGACTGGAAGGAGCGCTTCAACTCCGCCGAGAGCGTCGCCCCGGTCGAGACGATGCGTTGCACCGAGTCGAGCCGGTAGGGCGTCCCGGCTGCGAGCGCCGCATCGAGCGCAGCCACCATCGGTCGGGCGATGGCGTCGCCGACGATCGAGAGCTGCGTCACGCGGTGCTGCTCGACGAGCCGCCACAGCTCGTCGGCGTCGAAGCGACGGCTGCCGAGGAGCACGACCGTGCCCCCCATCACGAAGGCCTGGATCGCCAGGAACAGTGCAGTCCCGTGCATGAGCGGCGGCGCACAGAGGTTGCCGGGGCTGCGCCCGGCGGCGTTGAGCGCCGCCGCGACGGCCCCCACCTCGGCGGGAGTCGCGGGAACCTCGAGCCCGGCGGTCACGTACCCGGTGTAGGCGAGGGCTCCGAACAGGTCGGCGTGGCGCCACACGACGCCCTTGGGCATGCCGGTGGTGCCGCCGGTGTAGAGGAACAGTTGGTCGTCGCCGGAGCGCTCGACGGGTGCGGCCGCGCTCGTGGAGCCGACGGCCTCGTGGTACCAGCGGGCGCCATCCACCAAGGGCCCCCCGTCATCGACCTGGAGCAGCAGCCGGAGGCGAGGCAGGCGATCGCGCACGGCGGCGATCCGGTCGCCGAGCGAGCCGTGGAACACCACGGCTTCGGCGTCGGAGTTGTCGAGCACGTAGGCGACCTCGTCGGCGACGTAGCGGTAGTTCACGTTCACGGGGGTGGCGCGCACCTTGAACGCAGCGAAGACGGCCTCGAGGTACTCGGGGCAGTTGTAGAGCAACTGGGCCACCTTCGCGTCGCGCCCGATGCCGGATCCTGCGAAGACCGTGGCCAGGCGAGCGGCTCGCTCGTCGAGGTCGCACCAGCGGATGACCTGCTCACCCACGACCACGGCGCCGTGATCCGGTTGTGCTGCGGCCAGTGACTCCCACAGGGTCGCCCAGTTCTCCGAGAGTTGACCCATCGTTCGCCTTCCTCCCCGCCGCAATGGTACGCAGGGCCGTACCATGCAGGGGCCATGGAGATCGTCCTCATCCGCCCCGGCGAGCCGGAGTGGTCCCGCGACGGCTTCGCCATCGGGAACCCACCGCTCACCGACCGGGGCCACCATCAAGCAGCGGCGATGGCCGACTACCTGCGTGACGAGCAGTTCGACGAGGTGCTGTGCTCACCGCTCGTGAGGGCACGGCAGACAGCGGCGCCCCTGCTCGAGTTGCTCGGCATGCCCGAGCGCGTCGACCCGTGGCTCGAGGAGATCCGCAACCCGATGTGGCACGGCACACCGCAGGAGAAGGTGGACGAGGCCTATCGCCAGCAGAACGCCAAGGTGTCGCACGAGCGCTGGTCCGGCATCGAAGGCGGAGAGCCGCCGCGTGAGTTCGTCGACCGCATCCGGCTGGGGTGCGAGCTGTTCCTGGCCGAGCGCGGCATCACCAGGGTGCCGGGTGACCTCGCGGTCTGGCACGTGCCCGATCCGGACGTTCGCATCGCGCTCGAGGCCCACGCAGGCACCAACTCGGTGATCATCTGCACGCTGCTCGGGCTCGATCCCACGCCGTGGGAGTGGGATCGGTTCGTCATCGGCCACGCCACGGTGAGCCGGTTGCGCACGCTGCAGCACGGCGACGGCCACAGCTTCAGCCTGATGTCGCTGTCCGACGACGAGTTCCTCGCCCGTACCGATCGCACCTTCTGAGCCCGTCGTCCGGCGTCCCGGCCCGATGCGGCCGTGCTCTATGGTCACCCCATGAGCGCCACCGAGATCGATCCCGACAAGCTGAAGCTGTTCTCGTTCCAGTTGTTCACCAAGCTCGAAGGCGCCGTGACCGCCGGCATGATCCACCTCGGCGATCAGCTCGGCCTCTACGCAGCGCTGCGCTCGGCCGGCGAGCCGCTCACCTCGGGCGAGCTCGCCGCCGGTTGTGAGCTCGCCGAACGATGGGTGCGCGAATGGGCGTTCAACCAGGCTGCGGCAGGCATGATCAGCGCCGTCGTCGGCGACGATGGGGTGGAGCGGTTCTCGCTGACGCCCGAAGCGGCAGTGGTGCTGGCCGCACCGGAGCACCCGGCCTACGGGATGGGCATGTTCCACCGGTTGCCGCAGACGATGCGCGCGCTCGAGGAGATGCCGGCCAGCTTCCGCACCGGCCTCGGCCACGACTACGACAGCCACGGGCCCCAGGGGGCGGTCGGCATCGAGCGCAGCTTCGAGCCGTGGAACCGGGCCTTCCTCGTCCCGGTGGTGCTGCCGGCGCTCGACGGTGTGGTCGACAAGCTGCGCGCCGGGGCCGCGGTCGCTGACGTCGGCTGCGGGGCGGGTGGGGCAGTGCTGCTGATGGCCGCGGAGTTCCCGGCCAGCCAGTTCACCGGGTACGACATCAGCCACTATGCGCTCGGCCGCGCCGCGCAGCGGCTCGAGGAGTCCGGGCTGACGAACGCCTCGTTCCACGATCCGCGTGAGCAAGGGCTTCCGAGCAACGGTTCGCTCGACCTCGTCACGACCTTCGACTGCATCCACGACATGACCCACCCGCAGGAGATGATGAACGCCATCCGGGCCTCGTTGAAGCCCGACGGCACCTGGCTGCTCGTCGACATCAAGGCGCTCGACACCTTCGAGCAGAACGCGAAGAAGAACCCGATGGCCGCGTTGATGTACGGCATCAGCGTGCTGAGCTGCATGTCGTCGGCGCTGAGCGAGCCCGACGGGGCCGGGCTCGGCACCCTCGGGTTGTCCGAGAACCGGGCCCGGGAGATGGCGGCGATGGCCGGCTTCAGTCGGTTCCGCCGCCTGCCGGTCGAGCACTCGGTGAACGCGTTCTACGAGGTCCGCCCGTAGCCGACGTGACGTCGGCGTGACGCGCCGGGATCAGTCGATCATCTGGAGGCGGCGTGAGGCGAAGCGCCATTCGCCTCCGACGCGCCGGTAGGCGTCGTGGTAGACGGCGACGCGGTCGACCGCGTCGCCTTTCGTCGGCTTCAGTCGCTCGTGGATCGTCACCCGGCCGACGCCGGTGCCGGCCACTTCGTCGACTTCGAACACGCAGGCGCCGGGGCTCTGCACCACCCAGGTGAAGCCCTTCATCGCCTTGGCCCACATGCCGACGATGGCCTCGCGGCCCTCGACCGCAGCCCCCGGCCGGAGCTCCCAGATCGCATCGTCGGTCCAGGTGGATGACCAGGTGTCGGCGTCGTGGCGGATCACGCCGTCGCAGTAGCGGGCGATGAGCTGCTGCAGCGCCGTGTGCGTCGCGGCGGCCGGCGGGCCCGTGCGGTCGCGGCTCGGCGCCTCGCCGGCGCCCTCGAAATGGGCGAGGGTCAGGCCGACCTCGTGCGCCGCGGCGATGCGCACGTGGGTGATGAGCTGGTCGCGGTCCATCATCCCGTCGTGGGCGGCGAACTGCACGGCGAGCCCGTCGACCAGTGCCGTGAGGCGCATCGCGGAGTCCTTGGGCGACGGGCACACGAACTCGCCGGACCCGACACCCTTCTGCAGGACGCGCTCGAGCAGCGCCTCGGTCTGCTCGTCGAGCTCCTGGCTGATGCGCTTCATCATCGGGTTTCGGAGGGCCTCGCCCCAGGCGTCGATCCAGAGCATCCACTCGACGTCGCCGCTGCCTTCGGGGACGTAGCTCTGGATCGCCCGGTCGAGCTCGGCGATCGAGTTGGGCGCATCGGTGATCGCAGCCTCCATCTCGGCCACGTCGTTGCGCGCGTAGTGAGCGAAGGCCTCGGCCAGCAACTGCTCTTTCGAGTCGAAGTGGTAATGGATGAGGCTGCTCGACACATCGAGGCGTTTGGCCACGTCACTGATGCGGGTACCTGCAAAGCCGCGGTCGATCACGACCTGGCAGGTGACCTCGAGGATCTCGTTGCGACGTTCTTCGACGGTCTGCTTCTTCACCGCTGCGAACGCTACCTTCGAGATGACCCTCCGGTGGGGCACGTGCCCTGCTCAGTGTCTAGCGTCGCGGTCACACCGTCCGGTCGGCATGGGGTCACCGGGCCAGCACAGGGGGGTTCTCAGATGTCGACGTTGTCGATGTTCGATCTCACGGGGAAAGTCGCACTCGTCACGGGTGGCTCGATGGGGCTCGGCCTCACGTTCTGCGACGTGCTGGCCGAGGCGGGCGCCGACCTGGCCATCACGGCGCGCAGTGCCGAGCTGCTCGAGCAGAACGCTGCCGGCCTGCGCGAGCGGTACGGCTGCAAGGTCACCTGCCATCCCGGTGATGTCACCGTCGTCGAGGACGTGCAGCGGGTGGTCGGCGAGGCGATCGAGCAGCACGGCCACGTCGACATCCTCGTCAACAACGCCGGCATCAGCGACCTGCGCGGCCTGCCGAGCGAGTGGAGCGACCATGAGACGTTCCGTCGCGTGGTGGACGTCGACCTGTTCGGCGTGTGGGCCTTCACCCGGGAGCTCGCCCCACACATGCTCGAGCGGGGGAGCGGCTCGATCATCAACATCGCCTCGATCCTGGCCAGCGGCGGCAGCGAGTTCGTCAACCCCTGGTACTACGCGGCCAAGGGCGCGGTCGTGCAGCTCAGCAAGCTGCTCGCCGTCGAATGGGCCGACCGCAACGTCCGGGTCAACGTCATCTCGCCGGCCTACTTCGTCACCGAGATGACACGGCCGCTGTTCGAGATGCTCGGCATGGCCCCGTGGATCGAGAGCCGCACGCCCATGCGCCGGCTCGGTGATCCCGAGCAGGACCTCCGCGGGCCGCTGCTGTTCCTCGCCAGCAACGCGTCGAGCTATGTCACCGGCCACAACCTGATGGTCGACGGCGGCTTCGACGCGAGCCGCGGCGCATGGCAGATCGCTCCCAGCCACTTCTCGTGGAACAAGGACCAGCCCCAGGCCGGCACGCCGTACGAGGGCCTCGTGCCGAACACGTTCGAGCAGTGGAAGATGGGCATCCCCGGCATCCACTTCCCGATGCCGGAGGCCTGATCGCGATGGCCGACCGCATCTCCCTCGACGAGGTCAAGGCCTTCGGCACGGCGCTGTCGCCGTGGGCCCACCTGGCCACGATCGGGGCCGACGACCAGCCCGACGTCGTGCCGGTCCACCCGTGCTGGGAGGGGGACGTCCTGTGGTTGATGTGCGGCAGCGACTCGGTCAAGGCGCGCAACATCGCCCACAACCCCCACGTCGCCCTGCACTGGCAGGTCACCGAGAAAGGTGACGGCCTCGAGGTGTGGGGCACCGCGACGATGCACGACGACGTCGAGACCAAGCGTCGCCTGTGGACCGGGGTGTTCGACTACGACCTGAACCTGTTCGCCCCGGGCGGGCCCGACGCCTCGCCCGGCACCGGCTTCATGGCCGTCCGCCCCACCAAGGCGATGGCGATGCTCGCCTACGGCATGGGCGGCATCAGGCGGTGGGCGGCGTCGTGAGTGAGCTCACCTTCGCCGAGGTCAAGGCCGATTCGCTGCGCTACGGGCCCATCGCGTACCTCGCGACGGCGTCGCGTCGTGGCACGCCGTACGTGTCCCCCGTGGCGGTCGCATGGGTCGACGACGAGGTTGCGGCCTTCCTCGCCAGCGACGAGGCCAAGGTCGCCAACCTCAGGGCCAACCCGCAGCTGTGCGTCCACTACGCCGTCGGGGAGTCGACGGGGTGGGACAGCTGCATCCTGTGGGGCGAGGCGCGCATCGTCGACACGACCGAAGGTCGCCAGGCGCTCTGGGACCGGATGGGGTACGACCTGCGCGCGTTCGAACCGGGTGGGCCCGAGGCCGACTCGCACGTGTTCGTCGTGCTGCGTCCCACCAAGGCCGTCGTCTACCGCATGTACGGCATCAAGGGTCGGTTCCGCTGGAGGGCCGCGTGACCCGTCGGCTCACGTCGCTCTCACGATCGGTGGCCGGAAAGCGGGTGCTCATCACCGGCGCTGCCTCCGGCATGGGGCGGGCCACGGCGCACCTCTTCGCCGATGAGGGGGCCAGGGTCGCTCTCTGCGATCTCGATCCCGAGCGGCTGTTCGCCGTCGTCGACGAGATCACCGAGGTCCACGGGCCCGAGGCGGCCGTCGGCTACGGCTGTGACGTGTCCGACCACGCCGCGCTGCGCAAGTTGGTGGGTGGGATCGTCGTCGCGTGGGGTGGCATCGACGTGCTGATCAACAACGCCGGCATCTCGCTGCCGAACTCCGCCTTCCAGGACGACGAGTCCTACGAGGACAACTGGTCACGCACGCTGGCGGTCAACCTCACCTCGCAGTCGCGCCTGGTGCGGTTGTGCCTGCCCCATCTGCGCCAGGCCGAGGGCGGTGGCCGTGTCGTCAACATCGCCTCGACCGAAGCCATCGTCGCCACGGCGGGCATGACCGCCTATGCGGCGAGCAAGGCCGGTGTGGCCGGGCTCACACGCAGCCTGGCCGTCGAGCTCGGACGTCACGGCGTGACGGTGAACTGCATCTGCCCCGGCCCGCTCCTGACCGGGATGACAGCCCCCATCCCCGACGATGCCAAGGAGACCTATGCGAAGCGGCGTGTGCCGCTGCGCCGCTACGGCCTTCCCGAAGAGGTCGCCCACATCACGCTCAGCATGTGCATGCCGGCGGCCAGCTTCCTGAACGGCGCTGTCGTGCCGGTGGACGGCGGCATGACCGTTCGTCACACCTGACCGGGCCCACGCGCGACGTCACCCGGTGTAGGGGTCGAGCAGGCCCTGCAGGCCGCTCGGGTGCTCGCCGATCGCGAGCTGCTCGAGGATGCCGGTGCCGTGCTCGACGTGCCCATCTGCACCGTGGAAGGTCGCTCGGCAGAGCGCCTGGACGTGCACGTGCTCTCGGGCGCACGGGGTGTCGACGGGCAGGGTGATGCGCTCCCCGGCGACCACCGACTCACCCTGGTAGTAGCCGTGGCCGTGCGTCGGGTGGCCGTAGCCGATGCCGCGCATCTGGAACTCGTACATCGGTTCGAGGGTCACGGTGCTCACCCCACCGTCCCAGTCGACGAGGTCGTACTCGATCCTGTCGTCCCAGCGCGTTCCGGGTCGCCACTGGATGCGCCAGTCGACGGTGCGCATCATCACCGGCTCGGCCTCACCGACGGGGCAGATGGTGCCCACCTCGTGCCACCGTCGGCCGTCACCGTGCTCGTTGACGTCGAAGTGGGTCGACAGCGTCGGGAAGTTGGTCGGCGCCCACAGCCAGAAGAACTGCGGCGGCCAGCCGACAGGGGCGCCGCTCGGGCCCGGCTCGCCGATGGGGCGCAGGCCCCAGGAGCGGTCGCGGGAGCCGACGACGTCGGCCGGACCGACGTCGATGCGCTCCCCGTCGAGCTCGATCCACCCGGTCCAGGCGCCGAACTGCGTCAGGCGGGTGTAGTCGAAGAACGTGCGCACGCCGATGCGATGGAAGAAGTGCGGCTCCTCGACGACGGGGGAGCGGCGGTCGAAGCGCAACTCGGCGCGCAGGCCGTGCTCCGGTGCGTCGACGCAGATGCGGTGGGCGCCGAGCGGTTCGAGCACCTCGCCAACGATCGGGCCGAGGCTCGTAGACCGGCGCCGGGGGACCGGCGCGCGCTGCGAGGTGAACACGGAGATCTGGTGGCCGCTGCGGACCAGGCTGAACGCAGCGTCGGCGACGTGCCGGTTCGGGTAGAGGCCCATCGCGAGGCCGAAGTAGACCGTCCCGTCGGCGGAGTAGCCGTTGAAGAAGTACCGGTCGTAGAAGTTGAGGTCGCCGTTGCCGCTGTGGGCGACCGGAGCCGGTGACTGGTGGATCGGGAAGTCGTCGAAACTGGTGAGCACGGACGTGACGGTAGCCACTGCACGAGTCCGACGATGACTGGGACCGCGGCAGCGGCGCCACCTACGCTCTGGGACGTGGATCCGTCGCTGTCGTCCCCCAAGCGGCGCTGGCAGCTCACCCCGATGCAGTACCGGCGAGTGTGCATCGTCGCCATGGCCCTGCTCTGCGTGATCGTCGTGTCAGGTGCCGCCGTCCGCCTCACCGGCTCGGGCCTCGGCTGCGAGGACTGGCCGAACTGCAACAACGAGAAGCTGATCGACGTCTCGTCGACGCATGCCGCGATCGAGCAGATCAATCGGCTGTTCACGGGCCTCGTCGCGCTCGGGGTCATCTTCGCGGTGCTGGGCTCGCTGGTCCGGGTGCCGCGCCGACGCGACCTCACCTGGTGGTCGCTCGGTCTGGTCGCCGGGGTGATCGCCCAGGTCGTGCTCGGGGGGATCACGGTGCTCACCGACCTGCACCCGGTCTCGGTCCAGGGGCACTTCCTGCTCTCGATGGTGCTGGTGGCCAACGCGATGATCCTGGTCCATCGCGCGGCGCAGCCCGATGCGCCTCGGCGACCGATCATCGAGGCGAGGTTCCGCCGCCACGTGCACATCTCGATGGCGCTCACCGCCGCGGTCCTCGTCGCCGGCACCGTGGTGACCGGCACCGGTCCTCATGCGGGTGACGAGCGGGCGCGTCGATTCGACCTCGACATCTCGACGGTGGCGCAGCTCCACGGGGTCATGGTGTGGATCACCGTGGCCTCGGTGGTGGCGCTCGCCGTGCGCCTCCGGCACGCACCGTCCCAGCGAGCCGTGCTCGACGGTCCGATCACGGCCTGGCTCGGCGTCGGCCTTGCCCAAGCGTCGCTCGGCTACGTCCAGTACTTGAGCGGGGTGCCCGCCGTGCTCGTCGGGTTCCACATCGCCGGGGCCACGGCGCTGTGGGCGATCACGGTGTGGATGCGCGAGGTGATGTGGGCCGTCGAGGAACCGGAGCTGACGCCGCAGGTGGAGCCTCTGACGGAGGCAGCGCTCAGCTGACGAGGCTGCGGATGAAGGCAGCGGTCTTGTCGATCACGGTCGAGAAGAACGATCCGACGTTGCCGACGAAGTCGCCGAAGCTCTGCGCGCTGCCCGAGGGGTCGCTCCAGAAGGAGATCGCGAGGAACATCACCACGACGATGGCGAAGAGCTTCTTGACGATGTCGAGATGCAGGGTGTTCACGGTGGGACCTCCGGACTGACCCGGCCGAGCGCTGGAACGCCAAGCGGGGAGCTCTCCACCCGGCGACGACTGTAGCGCAAGGAATGGTCAAGATCCAACACCCTGCGCGCGAGTTCGACCGATCGGCGCGGTCGGATCCCGCCGTCATCGACGATCGAGACGATCGACTGGTGCAGTCCGGTGCGAGGGTCGTGCCGGGCAGACGTGCCGGCCGAGGCGGCCGACCGTCTCACGGAACTCCTCGATGGTCCTGTGGATGATGTCGGCCACCGGTCGCACGGTGTCGATGCGGCCGGCCACCTGGCCGGTCAGCGCGATGGAGGCCTCCATGTCGCCGCCGAAGTAGAGGTCCATGGCCGTGCCGAACTCGGCCATCGACACCTGCTGCTCACGCTCGAGGCGCTCGGTGCGCGCCGTGCGCAGGGCGCGGAGGCCCGGCCGCGAGAAGCGGTTGAGGAACACGGTGTCGGTCTCGGCGGCGTCGACGATGGCCTGCTTCCAGTTGGCGTGCACGGGCGACTCGGCGGCGCTCACCATCCGCGTGCCCATCTGCACCCCCTCGGCGCCGAGGGCGAAGGCGGCGGCCATCGAACGGCCGTCGGTGATCCCGCCCGCAGCGATCACCGGGACCTCGACGTGCGCGCAGACGAGGGGCAGCAGCACCATCGAGGCGACGTCGCGAGGGTTCTTGAACCCGCCGCCCTCGCCACCCTCCACCACGAGGCCGTCGACACCGGCATCGACGGCCTTCAGCGCGGCTGCCAGCGTCGGCACCACATGGAACACCGTGAGGCCTGCGGCCTTCAGTTGCGCCGTGTACTTGGTCGGATCGCCTGCCGAGGTGGTGACGAAGCGCACCCCCTGCTCGACGACGAAGTCGACGATGTGCGGGTCGCGCACGAAGGCCTGGGCGATGTTCACGCCGAACGGGCGATCGGTCAGGTCGCGCATCGCCTCGATCTCGCGGCGCACGTTGTCGAGCTCGCCGGAGGAGGTCTCGATGATGCCGAGGCCGCCCGCGGCGCACACGGCGGACGCCAGCTGGGAGCGGGCGATCCATCCCATCGGTGCTTGGACGATCGGGTACTCCACTCCGAGGAGGTCACTCACCCGGGTCCGGAGGGGGGCTGGTCGTACGTCGCTCATGGCGGCGACGGTACTCATCCCGGGCTGCCCACCACCGGGTCGTAGAGGTGATGGCAGTCGTTCACGGTCACCACGGTGGCACCGGCACCGGGGTGGAGCCGCACCACGGTGATGCTCGTGTTCTCGACGGGGAACCACATCGTCTGGTGCACGCCGAGCAGGTGTGAGACGTACGCGTTGATCGCTCCGGCATGCGCGACGACGGCGATCCGGTCGCCGCGGTGGCGGGCCGCGAGCCGATCGAGCACGGCGGCGAAGCGTAGGCGCAGGGCGTCGTCGCCCTCGCCGCCCGGGATGCCGTCCCAGCGGCGCGTGCGGCTCCCTGCCCCCCACACCGGGTCGGCGACGGCTGCCCTGCGCCGGAACTCGCCGTTGGCCCAGACGCCGCGGCGGATCACCTCCCGGTCGAGACGGGTGAGCCGGACGGCCTCCATGCGGTAATCGAGAAACGCCTCCCAGACCAGTGGAAACAGCGGGGCCACGATCCCGTGGCCGATCGTCTCGGCGTAGCGGCGGATCTCCAGCTGCGCGTGGGGGTCCATCCGCAGCGCGAGGAAATGCAGCAGGTTGTGGAGGTCGATCTTC
>DAINND010000017.1:3512-18337 GCA_036736065.1 Ilumatobacteraceae bacterium | reverse complement strand
GTTGAAGCAGTGCGGGCACTGGGTGATGATCTTCTTCACGCCCATGCCGTTCAACGTCTCGATGTTGGGCATGGCCAGCATCTGGAACAGGTACTCGTTGCCCGACCGGCGAGCCGAGTCGCCTGTGCACATCTCGCTCGGGCCGAGGATCGCCACGTCGATGCCAGCTCGCTTGAGCAGCTTGGCCATCGACTGGGTGACCTTCTTGTTCTTGTCGTCGAACGAGCCGGCACAGCCGACCCAGTAGAGGTACTCGGCCTGCAGCGGCTCGCCCGGGTCGACCACCGTGACGTCGAGGTCCTTGGCCCAGTCGGCGCGCTCGCCCTGGTTCATGCCCCACGGGTTGCCCTGGTTCTCCATGGCGCGGTAGGCGTTGCCCAGCTCGGCGGGGAAGTTCGACTCCATCAGCGACAGGTAGCGGCGCATGTCGAGGATCTTGTCGAGGATCTCGATGTTGACCGGGCAGATCTCGTCGCAGGCCTTGCAGCTGGTGCACGACCAGATCTCCTCGGCCGAGATCCGCTCGAACAGCGACGTCGACGAGATCGTGATCTCGCTGTCGACGCTGAGCGGCGGGCTGACGCTGCCGTGCGCAGCGGTGGCCGCCATCACCTCGCCGGTCTTCAGCACGATCTCGCGCGGGTCGAGCGGCTTGCCCGTGGCGTGGGCGGGGCACACGCTCGTGCAACGGCCGCACATCGTGCACGCGTCGGTGTCGAGCAGCTGCTTCCACGTGAAGTCCTCGACCACGCTGGCGCCGAAGGTCTCGAGCGAGGTCTCGGTGAGGTTCGGCATCGGCCGCATCGCACCCTTCGGCCGCTCGCGGTCGCGCAGGTACATGTTGAGCGGTGAGGTGAAGATGTGGCGCAGCATCGTGACGGGGATGAGCGCCAGGAAGACGATGAAGCTGATGACGTGCGCGACCCACCAGATCCGGTGCCACATCTCGATGCTCGAGGTGCTGGCGCCGTCGACGAGGGTTGCCAGCGGGTAGCCGACGAAGGCCCACTTCTCGAAGTCGGGCATGCCGTCCACCGCGATGCGGTAGGCCTCCGCCCCGAACCCGGTGAGGCCCAGCACGAACAGTGTGCCGAGGATGATCGCGTGCTCCGGCTTGGACTTGATGCGGATGCGGTAGGGGCGCTGCACGTAGCGGCGCACGATCGCCCACACGATGCCGATCATGAAGATCACACCGAAGAAGTCGCCGATGAACGCATAGCCGCGGTAGACGTCGCCGTGCAGGAACTTCAGACCCTCGGGCAACTGGTGGTCGACCTCGAGCGTGGTGGTGACGCCGAGCAGGCCGAGGAAACCGAAGTAGATGAACGAGTGCATCAGGCCTGCGGCCGGATCGCGCAGCAGGGTCTGCATGTAGACCCCGGCGCGGAAATCGGCCAGGCGACGCTTGATGTTCTTCGGGGTGGTGCGACGGCGATCCGGGGCGCCACGCTCCCAGTTGCGAACCCGGTCGGCGAAGACGAACGCGCCCCACACGATGACGACGGGGATCACCGTGTAGAAGGCGATCTTCAACGCCGTCGGGATGTTGCCGAACACCTTGCGGGTGACCTCGCTGTCGCTGTGCCAGTTGGTGATCAGCGGAGCGATGCCCGACAGCAGGATGAACGCTCCCATGAAGCACCCGATCGCGATGACGAGCTGGTGCGGCTTGAGGCGCTTCGGGCCCTTCGGCTCTGCGGGCGCGGCGGAGGACGTATGCGTGCTCATGACGGACGCGACACTAGTGGGTCGACGTGGGCGCGCTCACGCCCGTGCGCCGCCCGTCACGCTGCGGCGGTCAGCCGAAGTACTGGCGGTCGAGGTCGCGGATGCGACCGGCCAGCGAGGCGAGCAGCTTGTGCGCGAGCGGCGGCACGTCGTCGAGCACGGCGAGGAACCGGCGCTGGTCGAGCAGCAGCAGGGTGCAGTCCGTGTCGCACACCACCGTCGCCGTGCGCGGGCCGTGGTCGAGCAAGGAGAGCTCGCCGACGATCGTGCCCGGTCCGAGGGAGGCCACCTTCTTGCCGTTGCGCTTGACGGTGACGGTGCCGCTCAGCACCACGAAGGCCTCGCGGCCGGTCTGGCCCTGGTCGACGAGCAGCGAACCGGCGGGCATCTTCACCTCGTCGCCCGCCTTCGCGATCTTCTCCAGGTCCTTCTGTGAGCAGCTCTGGAACAACGGGATGTTGCGGAGGTTGTCGACGTACGACTTCTTGCTCGCCATGGCCGCAGCATAGACCTGTCAGCAAGGCCGCCGCGCCGAGCCGTTCGTCAGTGCCCTCCGGCCTGAGCGGCTACGGCTGCGGCAGCGGCAGCGATGGCCTCCTGGTCGCCGAGGTACTCCGCCGACACGGTGCCGAGCGCTGCGTCGAAGGTGTAGCGACGCGGTGCGCCGGTGGGGATGTTGACCTCGGCGATGTCGTCGGGCGAGATCTGCTCGAGGTGCATCATGAGCGCGCGCAGGCTGTTGCCGTGGGCCACGACGAGCACGTCGAGGCCGGCCCGCAGTTGCGGCACGATCTCGTCGTACCAGTAGGGCAGCACGCGGGCGACGACATCTTTCAGGCACTCGCTGGCCGGCAGCACGTCGGGCGCCAACCGGGCGTAGCGCGGGTCGTTGCGCGGGTGCTCAGGGCTGTCCGGGTCGACCGGCGGGGGTGGCACGTCGAAGCTGCGCCGCCACAACTTGGTCTGCTCGGGGCCGTGGCGCTCGGTGGTCGCCTGCGTGTCGCGGCCCTGCAGCGCCCCGTAGTGCCGCTCGTTCAGCCGCCAGCTGCGCTGCACCGGCAGCCACACCATGCCCATCGCATCGAGCGCGAGGTTGCAGGTGACGACCGCCCGCGTGAGCAGCGAGGTGTGCGCCACGTCGAAGCGAAGGCCGGCCGAGGCCATCGTGTGGCCGGCCGCAGTGGCCTCGGCCAGACCCAACTCGGTCATCCCGACGTCGTGCCAGCCGGTGAAGAGGTTGCGCCGGTTCCAGTCGCTCTGACCGTGGCGGAGCATCACCATGGTTCCCGTCATGGGGGCAGCGTAGGTCGTGCGGGGCTGATCGGCCCATGCAGGCCACCGGTCGCCGGACGCGAACGGTGCGGGTGGCTCCGTAGGGAGCACACCCGCACCGAACCGGTTCTGATGCTGCCCGAAGTCAGGCAGCGGTGTGATCGACGGCAGAGCCGTGGATCAGCAGCCTGCCTGCTTCTTGGCGTCCTCGACGGCCTTGTTCACCTGGGCCAGCGCCTTGTCGACGTCGGCCTTGGCACCCTCGGGGTCGGACTCGGCCTTGGTCGCGGCGGCCTCGATCTGCGTGGCCGCCTGCTTCACTGCGTCGGCCGCGCTGGCGGGCACGAGGTTGGTGGGCAGCTTGCCCATCGCGTCGGCCACCTTCTTGGCGCCGTCGGCGAGCTTGGTGATCGAGTCGGCGGTGACGTTGTCGCCGAGGGACAGGCCCTTGGAAGCCGAGTCGAGCGCGCTGCAACCGACCGACTTGAGCTGGTCCTCGCTGCAGGATGCAGCACCGAATGAGACTGCGGCGGCAATGGCCACAGCTGCGAGCTTGCGCATGTAGGTTCTCCCTGTTCACGTATGCCGGTCCCGTTCCGGCGGCGAGAACATACCAGCACTGCCAGGGCCGGAGTGCACGCGATACGAGGAGATTCACCCGTGAGGGAGTACGGATTCGACCGCTACCTGCGGTACGACGAGCTCGTCGCGTGGTTGCGCGACACCGCTGCGGCGCACCCCGACCTGATGGCCGTCGAAGCCTATGGTCGATCCCACGAAGGGCGCGACCTGTTGATCGCCACGATCACCGACTCCTCGACCGGCAGCCACGACACCAAGCCGGCGCACTGGATCGACGCCAACATCCACTCCGTCGAACTGACCGCCGGTGTGGCCGCGCTGCACATCATCCATCGCCTGGTGACCGGATTCGGCTCCGACCCGCTCATCACCCGCGCCCTGCAGCGGCGCACGTTCTACATCGTGCCGCGCGTCAACCCCGACGGCGTCGAGTGGGCCCTCGCCGACTCGCCGCAGTTCCGGCGCAGCAGCACGCGTCCGTGGCCGTGGCGCGACGCCCACCGCGCACCCGGCTTGCACGAGCGCGACCTCGATGGCGACGGCCGCATCCTGACGATGCGCGTCCCCGATCCGAACGGGGCCTGGATGGTCTCGTCGCTCGACCCGCGGCTGATGGCCCCGGTGCCCGCCGACGGGACGACTGCCGACGTGGCGCGCTACCGGCTGCTGTACGAGGGCGAGGTCGTCGACCACGACGGCTTCTCCATCCCCACCCCGAACCCGCCGCAGGGCCTCGACATGAACCGCAACTTCCCTGCGGGCTGGGGCACCGGCGTGCGCGGCAGCGGCGACCATCCGCTCAGCGAACCGGAGATCGACGCCCTCGTGCGCGCCGTGGTCGCTCGGCCGAACGTGTGCGGGTACAACGCCTTCCACACCAGCGGTGGTGTGCTGCTGCGACCGTCGAGCACCAAGCCTGACAGCGACCTGCCGCCGCTCGACGTGTGGGCCTGGACCGAGCTCGGCAAGCGAGGCACCGAGCTCACCCGCTACACCGTGCACTCGGTGTTCGCCGACTTCACGTGGGACCCGAAGGAGACGATGAGCGGCGCCGCCGACGACTGGGCCTACGAGCACCTCGGCGTCTACGGCTGGACCACCGAGTTCTGGGACCTGCTCCAGGCGGCGACCGGGACCAAGCAGTCGACCAAGTTCTGGTACACCGGCCCGACAGAGGCCGAAGAGCACGCCGCGTTGCAGTGGGCCGACGTGCACCACCCCCAGATCTACGTCGACTGGTACCCCTTCGAACACCCCCAGCTCGGCCCGGTCGAGCTGGGCGGCTGGGACGAGATGCAGTCGTGGACCAACCCACCGCTCGCGCTGCTCGCCGACGAGGTGAAGGGCCATGCCGAGTTCGCCGTGCACCAGGCCCTGGCCGCGCCCGAGCTCGAGATCCTGCACACTCGCGTCGTGCCGCTCGGTGGCGACACGTGGCGCGTCGAGGTGGGCATCGCCAACACCGGCTGGTTGCCGACGCAGGTCACCGAGTACGCGAGCGCGCACTCGCTGGTGCTGCCCATCTCCGCCCGGGTGGAGGGCGCAACGGTGGTCGGAGGCCCGGCGCGCCTCGAGCTCGGCCAGCTGGGTGGACGGCTCGCCGCCCGCTTCAGCGGTCGCCACGACGGGACCCCGGATCGAACCCTGGCGACATGGGTGGTGCAGGGCGCCCCCGGCAGCACCGTGCGCGTGACGGTCGAGCACCAGCGCGCCGGGCGGGCCACGGCCGAGCTCGTGCTCGGCTGATCAGCCGGCGCGCAGGCGCACGGCGGCGTCGAGGCCACCGCCCGGACGGTTGGCGAGCAGCAGCATGCCGCCACTCGCCCGCGCGAGTGGGTCGACGAGCGCCAGTCCGAGCCCCGATCCCTGGTGCGTCGCGTCGGCCGCTCGCCAGAACCGGTCGCGGGCGTGCTCGAGCTGCTCGACGGTCATCCCGGGCCCCTGGTCGAGCACGTGGACGCTCACCCATCGGCCGTCGGCATCGGTCGACTCGGTGAGGGAGAGCTCGATGATCGTGCCTGCGGGCACGATCCCGATCGCGTTGTCGAGGAAGTTGTCGATGATCTGCTCGAGCGCTTGGGGCACCGCGAGCGCCGTCGGGCCGCTGGCGGGCACGGTGAGGGCGGCGCGCACGAACAGGTCGCGCTCGAGCGCGAGCGGCGCCCACATCTCCACGCGCTCGTGGACGGTCGCGCCGATGTCGACCGGCTCGGCTGCCGCGCCGCTGCGCTCGGCGCGGGCGAGCATCAACAGGCCCTCCACCAAGCGCTGCAGCCGCTCGGTCTCGGCGCCGGCGGCCTCGATGCGCCGGCGCGCCCCTTCGGGATCGTCGTCGATCATGTCCCCGGCCCGTTCGAGCTGGAGGCGCAGCGCAGTGAGCGGGGTGCGCAGCTGGTGGGACGCATCGCCGGCGAAGGAGCGCTGCTGGTCGAGCAGCACCTTCACGCGATCGGTCATCGTGTTGAACGACGTCGCCAGTCGGCGCACCTCGGGCGGCCCCTCGTCGGTGGAGGCCCGCGCGGTGAGGTCACCGGCGGTCACCCGTTCGGTCGTGCGCTGCAGCCGCAGGATCGGCCGGGTGATCGTGGAAGCCATGAACAGCGCAGCCACACCGGCGCCGATCAGCGAGATGAGCGCGACGAGGGCGATGCCGCGCACGGTCTCGCCCGCTCGGTCGTCGATGACCGACGCCGGATAGGTGATGCGCACCGTCCCCACCACGGAGGGTCCGGAGCGCACGGGCACGGCGACGTAGGCGAGGTCGTAGCCGAGCGTGGCCGAGAAGCGCTCACCCGTCACGGGCGCGCCGTCGAGCGCCTGGGCGATCTCGGGGCGGTTGGAGAAGTCGTCGCCCACGCGGCCGGCGTCGTCGGAGACCGCTACGGCCACACCGGCGTCATCGGTCACCACGACGTCGGCGCCGTTGCGCGCCTGGTAGAGCTCGAGGCTCGACTGGAGCCGCGCCGCGTCCTCGTCGGGGTCGTCGCGCAGGGTGCTCTCGGCCACGCCCCCGATGACGAACGCGTCGCGCTCGAGGCTGGCGAGCAGGCGGTCGCGTTCGACGCCGCGCACGAACCTGGCGAGCGGGATGTCCTGCGCTGCCAGGATCACGGCGGCGACGCCGACGAACGCGGCGAGCAGCCGCAGCCTCACCGGGGCGACTCCAAGCGGAAGCCCACGCCGCGGACGGCGTCGATCCACCCGTGGGCGCCGAGCTTCTTGCGGATCGAGGCGACATGGGCGTCGACGGTCTTCGTGGGCCCGTACCAGTGCTCGTCCCACACGTGCTCGAGGATCTCGGTGCGCGTGCGCACGGCCCCCGGGTCGAGCGCGAGATAGGCGAGCAGGTCGAACTCCTTGGCCGTGAGGTGCACCTCGGCGCTGTCGAGGTGCACCCTGCGCGTGCGACGGTCGATGGTGAGCGGACCGATGGCCTGACGCCCGTTGTCGTCGCTGCGCTCGTCGGCCTCGGTCGCCGCCGAAGCGCCGGCGCGGCGGCCGATGGCCCGGATGCGGGCGACGAGCTCGCGCAGCGAGAACGGCTTGGTGACGTAGTCGTCCGCGCCGAGCTCGAGGCCGAGGACGCGGTCGAACTCCTCGCTGCGGGCAGTGAGCATGATGATCGGCACCTCGCTCGCGGAGCGGATCCGTCGGCACACGTCCCGGCCGTCGATGTCGGGCAGGCCGAGATCGAGCAGCACCAGGTCGTAGCCCGTCGCAGCGAGCGCGTCGGCGCCGGTGGCCACGTGGTCGACGAGGTGCCCCGCGGCGCCGAGGCCATCGACCAACGACTCGGCGATCGAGCGGTCGTCTTCGACGAGGAGGATCTTCACCTGGCCATTGTGGCTCCCTGCGCGCCCCCGATCGGGCGTGTGGGCCCGGTTTGGACGACGTGGGGGCCAGTCTTGGACGTTTCTTGGATGAACCCCGGGCCTGCCTTGGAGGGGGGTTCCGTACGGTGAGCACATCCCGATCGACCCCCCGATCCCCTCACCAACAAGGAGCACACGATGAAGACACGACTCGCCGCCGCCCTCTCGCTCAGCGGAGTCCTCGTGGCCGGTTCGGCCGCCGCCCTCGTCAACACCCAGGTCCTGACCGGCGCCGAAGCGAGCAGCAGTGGTGTCTCGGTGGCCAGCGTGCCGACGACCGGTCCCAGCACGTCGGCGCCGGATGCGACCGCACCGACCTCGACGCTGCCGGGCGACACGAGCACGACGGTCTCGTCGACGGTGCCGAGCTCGAGCGTGCCGGTGACCACCTCGCCCGTCGGCACCACGCCCGTCTCCACCCAGGCCATCTACAACGTCGGCGACGCCGGCACGATCACCCTCGACACGGCCGGTGACATGCTCACCGTGGTGTCGGCCACGCCGAAGAGCGGCTGGACGGTCCACGAGGTCGAGCGCTACGGCCCGCTGAAGATCGAGGTGACCTTCCGCTCCGCCACCACGGAGGTCGAGTTCGAAGCGAGCCTGCTGTTCGGTGTCATCGGCACCGAGGTCGAGTCACGCCGCCTCGGATCGGGCACACCGGTGGGCGGTTCGGTGCCGGCCCCCGGCACCACGATCGACGATGACGGCGGCTACGACGACGACGGCTACGACGACGATCACGACGACGACGACGATCACGACGACGATCACGACGACGACGACCACGACGACGACCACGACGACGACGATGACTGAGCGTCCGTCGTCACCCGTCGACCGTTCGGCTCGTCTGGCGGCGCTGCAGGACCGCAGCGCCGCCGGTCGGCGCCGCAGCGAGCCGCCGGCGCAGATCTCGAAGATCGTCACCACCGGCCTCGCTGCCTCGTTGACCCTCGGTCTCGTCACCGTCATGGGCTGGGCTTGCGCCGACGCCGACAGCGAGCCCGCTGCGCCGACCGCACCCCCCGCGGCCGGCGCCGGCGGCGTCCCGGTCGGCGCCGTGCCGCTCGGGCCGGCTCCGGTGCCGCAGGCGACCACGGTGGTCGAGCCGCCGACCACGGTCGCCGGGCCCCTCCTGACGGCCGTTCCTGCCGTCGTCACCGAGCCGACTCCGGCACCGACTCCGGCACCGGCGCCCGCACCGGTGGTCATCGATGTGGCCGTGCCCACCCCGGCTCCGGCCCCGGCCGCGCCCGCAGGTGGCGGTAGCTCGGGCGGTGGCTCCGGCAACGGCTCGAGCAACGGCTCGACGAAGCAGTCGAAGTGAGCGCGCTCGCACGTCCGGCGCGCCCCCTGCGCCCCGAAGCCGACGACGCAGTGTCCGACCGATTCCGCGCCATGGGCTGCGAGGTCGAGGTCGTGGCGGTCGGCGGCACCGCCCATCACCTGGGCCTCGCCCGTCGGCTCGTGACCGGCTTCGAGCAGCGCTGGAGCCGCTTCCTCCCGACCAGCGACATCAGCCGCATCAACGCAGCCGCAGGCGCGGACGTCGTGGTCGACCCGAGCACCGTCACCCTCGTGACGGCGATGGTGCAGGCCTGGGCAGCCACCGACGGAGCGTTCGATCCCACGCTGCTCGCACCGCTGGTCGACCTCGGCTACGGCGCCAGCTGGGACGACCCCGGCCGTGTCACGCACGTGCCGCCCGGGGCGGCGCGTCGCAGCGTGCCGACCGATGTGCTCGTCGACCCGGACGCCTGCGTCGTGCGCGCGCCGGTCGGCGCCGCCCTCGACCCCGGCGGCATCGGCAAGGGCCTCGCCGCCGACCTGGTGGTGGAGGCGCTGCTGCGCACGGGCGCCCGCGGGGCCCTGGTGGGGATCGGCGGCGACGTGCGCGTCGGCGGTGCTGCGCCGAACGGGGCCGCAGGCTGGCGGATCGGCGTCGTCGACGTGGTGAGCGGCCGTGAGGACGAGCAGGTGCGCCTCGGCGATGGCGGCGTCGCCACCTCGGGCACCCTGCACCGTGCCTGGACGGCGGCCGACGGGTCCCCGGTGCACCATCTGCTCGACCCCTCCACGGGCCGGCCGATCGGCGACGGCCGTCCGACGCTGGTGGAGGCGACCGTCGTGGCCGGCACGGCCGCCTGGGCCGAGGTGTTCACCAAGGCGCTGCTCGTGTGCGGCCCACAGCAGGTGCTCCCCGACCTCGATCGCCGCGGCCTCGCTGCTCGGGTTCGCGAGGCCACGGGGCGCACGCATCACAACCGGATGTGGGAGCAGCTCTGCGCATCCGCACGCTCGGAGGTGGCGTCGTGAACGAACAGATCTGGTGGTACTTCTCCCGCTCGAGCGGCATGGTCGCGGCGATCATGCTCGTGCTGAGCCTGGTGTGGGGCGCCTTCATGGCGACGCGGGCCCTGCGCCCCCTCGACCGGCCGGCCTGGATGCTCGCCATGCACCGCTGGTTCAGCGCGCTGGCCGTGGTGGGCGTGGCCGTCCATCTGGCCGCGCTCGTCGCCGACAACTACGTGCACTTCGGGGCGACGGAGCTGCTCGTGCCGATGGCGTCGAGCTGGAAGCCCGGGGCAGTGGCCATCGGCGTGGTCGCCACGTACCTGCTCGTGCTCGTCCAGGTGACGTCACTGGCGATGAAGCGGCTGCCCAAGCGGCTGTGGCGCGGCGTCCACGTGACGTCGTACCTGCTCACCTGGATGGTGTTCATGCATGCCGGGCTGGCGGGCACGGACGTGGCCAACCGGGCCTACCAGGCGGTCGCGCTGCTGCTCGCCATCCTCGCCGTGACGGCAACCATGCTGCGCGTCGTGCTCGGCCGCTTCGGCGACCGTCGCGTGACGGCCGACGGGCTGGCCACCGCTGGCTCGACCAGGGTCAGGTCGTCGGACGCGGCCTGACCCGCCCGGTGAGCTTGGCGACCTCGAACCAGGTCACCCCGGCGAGCGCCGCGGTGACGACGACGACGGCGTCGACCGGACCGATGGCCCCGAAGCCGAACACGTCGCGCAGCGCCGGCAGGGTGAGCAGGGCCCCCAGCACCACGAGCGCACCGCCCAGGATCCAGCCGACGGTGGGGTTGCGACGCTCGCGGAACGTGCGCCACACGGCCAGCCGCCAGGAGCGGTTGACCAGGATCAAGCCGAGGTTGCCGAGCAGCAGTGTGGCGAAGGTGAGTGAGCGCACGTCGTCGTCCGTGCGCCCCCCGAGCACCGCCCACAGGTAGACCGACAGCACGGCTGCGAGCACCGACAGCCCCTGCGCGACGGCGATGCCGAGCACCCGTCGGTCGAACATCGGCGCGCCGACCGGTCGAGGTGGCTGCTCCATGATCAGCGGGTCGACCTCCTCCGCCTCGACGACCACCGAGCACGCAGGGTCGATGACCAGCTCGAGGATCGCGATCTGCAGCGGCAGCAGCACGAGCGGCCAGTCCGTCGTGAGCAGCGGCACGAGGGCCATCCCCACCAGGGGCACGTGCACGGCGATGATGTAGGCCATCGCCTTGCGCAGGTTGTCGAAGATGCCGCGGCCCTGGCGCACGCCGCCGACGATCGAGGCGAAGTCGTCGTCGGTGATCACCAGCGCCGCCGCCTCGCGGGCCACGTCGGTGCCGCGCCGACCCATGGCGATGCCGATGTCGGCGGCGCGCAGCGCCGGGGCGTCGTTCACCCCGTCGCCGGTCATGCCCACCACCTCGCCCTCGGCCTGCAGGGCGCGGATCAGGCGCAGCTTCTGGGCGGGCACCATGCGCGCGTAGACGCTCACCGCACCCACCCGGCGGCGGAGCTCGTCGTCGTCGAGTGCGGCCAGCTCGCTGCCGGTGATGCAGCCGTCGTCGTGGTCGAGGCCGACCTCGCGCGCGATCGCCAGTGCCGTGCCGGGGTAGTCGCCGGTGATCATCACCGTCCGGATCCCGGCCCGGGCGCACTCGGCGACGGCGCCGGCCACACCGGGGCGCACCGGGTCGTGCAGCGCGGCGAGGCCGAGGAAGGTGAACGCGTAGTCACGATGGTCGTCGGGCAGCGCTGCCGTCGCGTCGTGCGCGGCGCGGGCGACGGCGAGCACCCGCAGCCCCCGGCTGGTCGCCAGGTCGACCTGTGCGGCCACCTCGGCCCGGCGGTCGTCGTCGAGTCGGCACAGCCCGGCGACGGCCTCGGGAGCGCCCTTCACGGCGACGACGAGCGTGTCGGCGCCCGGTGCCCGCCAGACGTGGGTGACCGCCAGCAGGTCGGTCGACAGTGGGTGCTCGCGCAGCAGCTGCCATTCGTCGCGTCGGCGGGCGGCCTCCGGATGGGTGCGTCCGACGAGGGTGGTGAAGGCCAGGTCCATCGGGTCGAACGGCTCGCGGGGCGCTGCCAGCGCGGCCGTCTCGGCGATCTCGAGGGCCGCGTCGGTGAGCGGGCCGTCACCGACGGCATGGGTGGCGCCGTCGATGACGAAGGAGTGCACCGTCATCGAGTTCATCGTCAACGTGCCCGTCTTGTCGACGCACAGCACCGTGGCCGAGCCGAGCGTCTCGATCACCGGCGCCCGGCGGGTGAGCACTCGGCGCTGCGACATGCGCCAGGCGCCGAGGGCGAGGAACACGGTCATCACCACCGGGAACTCCTCGGGGATCAGCGACATCGCTGCGGCGATCCCGGCGAGGAGGCCTTCGAGCCAGCCGCCTCGCGACAGTCCGAAGGCCACCACGACCAGACCTGCCACGGCGAGGCCGACGACGGCCATCACCCGCACCAGTCGGTCGATCTCGCGTTGCAACCGGGTGCGCTCGGTGGTGATCGACCCGAGGGCCTCGCCGATGCGGCCCAGTTCGGTGCGCGCGCCGGTGCGCGCCACCACGGCAGTGCCGTGGCCGCGCACGGCGAGCGTGCCGGAGAACACCCAGGGGGTGGCGTCACCACCGGGTGGGCCCATGTCGCCGGGCGTCGGGTCCTCGCCCGCGACCGGGGCCGTGCCCACCGCGACCTTGCGCACCGGCACCGACTCACCGGTGAGCGCGGACTCGTCGACGGCCAGGTCGGCTGCGTCGAGCACCACCGCGTCGGCCGGCACCCGGTCGCCCTCGCCGAGCAGCACCACGTCGCCGGCCACCACCTCGCGCCCCGGGATGCGCAGCTGCGCGCCGTCGCGCACCACCAGCGCCCGCGGCGACGACAGGTCGCGCAGCGCCACCAGGGCGTGCTCGGTCTTGTGCTCCTGGTAGAGCGAGATGCCCAGCACGACCAGCACCGAGGCCATGAGCACGGCGCCCTCGAGTGGTTCGGCGAGGAGGAAGTTGATCGCACCGGCGGCGACGAGCAGCAGCAGCATCGGCTCGCGCAGCACGTCGCGCACCTGGCGCAGCCACGTGCGCTCGCGTGCGGTGGGCAGTTCGTTCGGGCCGTCCGCGGCGAGCCGTCGCGCCGCATCGGCCGAGGTGAGGCCGACGGCGGCGTCGACCCGGCTCGGCACCTCGCTCAGCGGTTCCGGCCGCCGCGCACCAGGCGGCCGGGCAGCTCGCCCGTGTGCTCGCCGTCGGCGAAGGTCTCGACGCCACCTTTGAAGGTGTGCCGGTAGCCGCTGGCGGTCTGCATCAGCCGGCGACCGCCCGCGGGCAGGTCGCGCACGATCGTGGGCGGGTGCGCACCGAGGGCGGCCATGTCGATGACGTTGAGGTCGGCCAGGTAGCCGGGGGCCACCACGCCGCGGTCGAACCAGCCCACGTGCGTCGCCGTGCGCTGGGTGATGTGGTGCACCATGAGCTCGATCGGCAGGGTGGGCCCGGCCGAGCGGTCGCGAGCCCACAGCGCGAGCGCGGTGGTGGTGAAGCTGCCGTCGCTGATGGCGCCGCAGTGCGCACCGGCGTCGCTCAGGCCCATCAGTGCGTGAGGCGACAGCAGCATCTCGCGCACGTCGTCGAGGGTGCCCTTCGCATAGTTGAACAGCGGCATGTAGAACAGCTGCGCACCGTTGCGCTCGACCATCAGGTCGAGGACCACCTCCACGGGGTCGCGCCCGGTGGCGGCGGCGATGCCTGCGACCGAGGCCGACGCCGGCGGCTCGTAGTCGACCGGGTCGCCCATCGGGAACATCTTGTGGAACCCGCGCGTGATCTCGGCGAGCAGGCCGTCGATCTGGCGTGCGCCGTGCTCGGCGACGATGCGCGCCCGGCGCTCGGGGTCGCGCAGCGCCACCACCTGCTCGGCGAGGGGCAGACGGGCAACCTCCTGGAAGCTCGGGCACAGCACGAGCGGGTTGAGCGTCGCGGTCAGTCCTTGGAGCACGCCGATCGGCCGCGGCGCCAGCTGCGGCTTGAGCTGCAGCCCGGCGGCGTTGCACTCGGCCACCCAGGCGGCCATCTCGCGCCAGCGGTCCGGCAGCGACTCGGGTTGCTGGACGGTCATGCTCAGCGGGCGGCGGGTGATCTCGGCGAGGGCGCGCATCGTGGCCATCTCGGCTGCGACGTAGTCGGTGTCGTGCGACTGGTAGGCGTCGCTGATGAGCTGGATCACGCCCCGCCCGGTCTCGGCCATCGCGGTGCCGAGGGCGGTCAGCTCGTCGAGCGGCGCGAAGCGGGTGCCGAGCGGTGCACCGTCGCGCGTGCGGTGGATGTAGGTGCGGCTGGTGGTGAAGCCGAGCGCGCCTGCCTCGATGCCGGCGCGCACATGGGCGGCCATCGCGGTGAGCTCGTCGACGGTGGGTGCCTCGTCGGGGTTCGCGCCGCGCTCGCCCATCACATAGACGCGCAGTGGGGCGTGGGCCACCTGGGTGGCGACGTCGAGGGCGTAGCGGCGCCGGTCGAGCGCGTCCATGTAGTCGGGGAAGCTCTCCCAGTCCCAGGTGAGGCCTTCGGCGAGCGCGGTGCCGGGGATGTCCTCCACACCTTCGAGCAGGCCGATCAGCCAGTCGTGCTGGTCGGGGGTGGGCCGGGCCGGGGCGAAGCCGACACCGCAGTTGCCCATCACGATCGAGGTGCCGCCGTGGATGCTCGACGGGGCGAGCACCGGGTCCCACGTCGCCTGGCCGTCGTAGTGGGTGTGGATGTCGACGAAGCCGGGGGTGACGACCAGGCCGGCGGCGTCGATCGCGCGTGGGCCGCGCCCGTCGAGGCGGGTGCCGACGGCGGTGATGCGGGCGCCGGTGACGGCCACGTCGGCCACCACCGGGGCGGCACCCGTGCCGTCGACCACCGTGGCGTTGCGGATGACCAGGTCGTGATCGCTCATCTCGTCATTCTGCCCGGTCGACGGGGTCCCGGCGAGAGCCGAGCGTCACGGGTCGCTGCGCCGACCGCTTCGCCGCGGGCAGCGCAGCAGTGGCGCCACGGCGGTGGCGAGCAGGGCGAGGTGGTCGAGGGCGGTGAGGTCG
>DAINND010000017.1:0-3502 GCA_036736065.1 Ilumatobacteraceae bacterium | reverse complement strand
CGGCGCCGGCGTCGTGCCAGCGGCGGATGGTCGCGGCCGCCGCGTCCGGTGGGCCGGCGACACCGTTGGTGCGCAGCTCGGCGGGCTCGCGCCCGATGGCCGCGGCGCGGCGGGCCACCTCGGCCTCGGCGCGGCCGACGCACACCACCAAGGCGGCGGAGTAGACCATCGGCCGGGTGCGACCGATCGCGTCGCAGGCGGCGCGCACCCGGTCGCACTGGGCGGTGAAGAACTCGAGTGGCACGAACGGAGTGTTGAACTCCGCTGCGTACCGCGCGGCGAGGCGCGGGGTGCGCTGCCGGCCACCGCCGCCGATCACGATCGGCACGGGCTGCTGCACCGGCTTGGGCAGGGCGGGGGAGTCGATCACCGAGTGGACGGTGCCGTGGTGGGTGAACGTCTCGCCCATCGGTGTGCGCCACAGGCCGTCGACGATGGCGAGCTGGTCGGTGAGCGAGTCGAAGCGGGCGCCGAGCGACGGGAAGTCGAAGCCGTAGGCCGTGTGCTCGGCCTCGTACCATCCCGCACCGAGGCCGAGCTCGACCCGGCCGCCGCTCATCGCGTCGACCTGGGCGACGCTGATCGCGAGCAGGCCGGGGCCGCGGAAGGTGACCGGTGAGACGAGGGTGCCGAGACGGATGGTGCTCGTGTCGCGCGCGAGGCCGGCCAGGGTGATCCAGGCATCGGTGGGCCCGGGCAGCCCGCTCGCCGAGCCCATCTTCAGGTAGTGGTCGCTGCGGAAGAAGGCCCCGAAGCCGAGCTGTTCGGCGCGCCGCGCCACGGCCAGCAGGTCGTCGTAGCTGGCCCCCTGCTGGGGCTCGGTGAAGATGCGCAGATCGGCGATGTCCATGTGCTGACCCTATCCAGCCCCCGGGTGTGCGCCCCGGTGCCGGGTCAGCCCGCTGCAGCGACGAGTCGGTCGTCCGCCGCAGCGGCCACGACAGCGGTCTGCACCGGCTCCTCGACCGGCCTGGCGGTGCGGGCCAACCGTACGCCGAGTGCCAGCGGAGCGGCGGTGAGCACAGCAGTGGTGACGAACAGCCCGGCCGGACCGCCTGCGGCGTAGAGCGGCGCAGCTAGGAACGCGACGACCGCGCCGGCCGTGGTTGCCATCGCGTCGCCCAACCCCTGCGCAGTGGCCGCACGACGACCGGGGACGGCCCAGCCCATTGCTGCCGCACCGGCGGCGCCCACCAGGGTCTGGCCGCCCGACTCGAACAGGCCGATCACGACGATCACCATCGGCACCCGCACGAACCCGTAGGTGAGGATGACGGCGATGTTGGCGACGCCGCCCATGCTCGCAGCGCGGAAGGGGCCGAGCCGGTCGACGGTCCGGCCCGCCCACGTCGCGAGGAACATGCTGGGGATCGCGAACGCCATCAGGGCTGCGCCGACCAGCCAGTCGCTCGAGCCGAGGTCGACCATGAACCGCGGGAACAAGGCGTCGTACGCCCCGATGGGGACGAAATACGCAGTCATCACCAGCGCAGCGGCGATCACCGAACGGTGCCGCAGCAACCCGAGACCCGAGGCGAGCGATGGGTGAGCCGTGGCCGGCGTGTCGCCGAGGGGGCATTCGGCTGTGCTGCGCGCCGTGCGTGAGGTGAGGGCCGGCACGACGGCGAGCAGCGTGAGCAGACCCGCGAGCCACAGGGTGGGGAGCACGCCGATCCACACCTTGCCCGCCACGGCGAGCAGCGGGCCGAGGGCCATGCCGGCGAGCTCGATCGCGTGGAGCCGCCCGATGTGGCGACCGGGGGCGTCGGGCCAGCGTCGCACGATGAGGCCGATTGCTGCGGGGGTGAACGCGCCGTACGCGAGGCCGGCGCCGATGCGCCCGGCGATGAACCAGTGGATCGAGTCGCCCACGGCGTACACGACGGTGGAGACGGCCATCATCACGATCGCGCCGTTGATCACCCATCGTTCGCGGCCGCGGTCGGCGTGCGGGGCGATGAGCGTTTGCGCCACCAGCGCGGCGACGAATCCGGATGCGGCGATCCATCCGAGCTGGGCGGTGGAGATGGCGGCGCGCTCCTGGAGGTCGGGCAGCAGCGGGAAGACCACCATGAACGACGCAGAGATGGCGAACGCGCCCAGGTGCAGTGGCCGCTCGGTGGTCGCCTTTGTTGACCGCATGGCCAATACGGTATTGGCCATGCGGACAATATGCAACCCGGGGCGTAGGCTGTGCCCAGTGGCACGCATGCATCCCGAAGCTCGCCGGGCAGCGATCCTCGATGCTGCGGTCGCCGAGATCAGCGAGCGCGGTTTCGCCCGGACCACGTCTCGTCACGTCGCTGCCCGAGCGGGGGTGACTCACGGTCTGCTGCACCACTACTTCCCGGACCACGACTCGCTGCTCGCAGCGGCGCTCGAGAAGGTGGCGCTCGAGGAGATCGCGGAGGTGAACGAAGCTCTCGCCGCCGACCTCGATCCGCTCACCCAGCTCCGCGAGGTCACCGAGCCGTACGGGCCCGGCGGCGGCCAAGAGGCCTACCGCTTCTGGCTCGAGGCCTTTGCCGAGGCCTACCACTCCGAGCCACTGCGCGCGATGGCGCAGCGGCTGTCACACGCCTGGCACGAGTTGGTGGTCGGCATCATCCAGCGCGGCGTGACCGCCGGGGTGTTCCGTTGCGAGCACCCGCACGAGACGGCGTGGATGGTGGTGGCGCTCAGCGACGCCTTCGCGCTGCAGTGCCAGATCGGTGGGACGGCGCTCGAACCCCGTCAGATGAATGACGTCCTGTCGCGTCTGACCGAACGCGAGCTGGGCCTGCTGCCTGGCTCCCTGTCGTAGAACCTGAGTGACATAGACTCAAGTTTTCTGCTCGTCAGGTTGGTGGTGCGGCACGCGACGCCTACGCTTGCATCAGGCTCGCGCAGGATCTCTGTGCGCGAACCGCACCCGAATCGGCAACACCGCGCCCCCTGCGGATCGCTCGAACCCCCACGAACTGGAGCAGACCACCATGGCCAAGGCAGTCGGCATCGACCTCGGTACCACCAACTCCGTCGTCGCCGTCCTCGAAGCTGGCGACCCCGTCGTCATCCCCAACTCCGAAGGTGGGCGCACCACCCCGTCGGTCGTCGCCTTCTCGAAGTCGGGCGAAGTCCTCGTCGGTGAGGTCGCCAAGCGCCAGGCCATCACCAACCCCGACCGCACGTTCCGCAGCATCAAGTCGAAGATGGGTCAGTCGTGGAAGAGCGACGACATCGACGGCAAGCGCTACACGCCGCAGGAGATCAGCGCGCGCACGCTCATGAAGCTCAAGCGCGACGCCGAGGCCTACCTGGGCGACACCGTCACCCAGGCGGTCATCACGGTGCCGGCCTACTTCGACGACGCGCAGCGCACCGCCACCAAGGAGGCCGGCCAGATCGCCGGGCTCGAGGTGCTGCGCATCATCAACGAGCCGACGGCCGCAGCACTCGCCTACGGCCTCGACAAGGGCGCCGAGGACGAGACCGTCCTGGTGTTCGACCTCGGCGGCGGCAC
>DAINND010000016.1:0-18565 GCA_036736065.1 Ilumatobacteraceae bacterium | reverse complement strand
GCCCGGTCGACTGCATCTACCCCTTCCCCGACTGGGAGGCCACGGGTGCTCCGGTGCAATGGTGGGACGAGGCGCGCGGCCCGAACGACCCCTACGTCTGATCCGGCACCGCCTCGGAGGGCGCGCTGCGCTCGCCCGCGGTCCACGACGGGTCGGGTGCGCTGGCATACTCGGGCCATGACTCACCCGATCCTTCCCGGTGCCGAGGCGTGGTCGCACGCAGGTGACCACGCCGTCGGCGTCCTGGTCATCCACGGCTTCACGGGCAACCCGTCGTCCATGCGCGGTGTCGCCGACGCCTGCGCCGCAGCAGGTCTGCACGTCGAGTTGCCGCGCCTGCCCGGCCACGGCACCACCGTCGACGACATGCTGACCACCTCGTGGGCCGATTGGGCGGGCGAAGCCGAGGCTGCCTACCAGCGCCTCGCCGAGCGGGTGCCGACGGTCGTGGTGGCCGGCCTGAGCATGGGCGGTGCGCTGACGCTGCGGCTCGGTGCCGACCATCCCGAGGTGGCCGGCCTCGTGTGCATCAACCCGGCCACCCAGCCCCAGCCACCCGAGGTGGTGCAGATGATCCAGGGCATGGTCGACGGCGGCACGGAGGTCATGCCCGGCATCGGTAGTGACATCGCCGATCCCGAGGTGAAGGAATCGGCCTATGAGGGCACCCCGTTGCGCTGCCTGCTCTCACTCGTCAACGACGGCCTGGCGCCGCTCGGTCCGCTCTACCCGACGATGACGATGCCGCTGCTGCTCTTGAGCTCCCCGCAGGATCACGTGGTGGAGCCCGCCCAGGCCGAGTTCCTGGCGTCGACGTACGGCGGCCCGGTGGAACGGGTGCTGCTCGAGCGCAGCTACCACGTCGCCACGCAGGACTACGACAAGGAGCTGATCTTCGCCCGCACCGTCGAGTTCGCCCGGAGGCTGGGCGGGCTGTGATGCGGCCGACGAGCATCCCGAGCCCTTCGGACGGTTCGTTCGACATCGGACCGCTGTCCATCCACGCCTACGGGCTGATGATCGCGCTCGGCGTGGTGGCCGGTGTGTGGCTGCTCGGCCGCCGGCTCGAGGCGCGCGGCGCGGGCACGCGCGACGACGCCAGCGCAATCGGCATGTGGGGCGTGGTCGCCGGCATCATCGGCGCCCGTCTCTACCACGTCGCAACGTCGTGGGACTCCTTCGCCGACGACCCCGGTCGGATCATCCAGATCTGGAAGGGCGGCCTCGGCATCCCGGGTGGCCTGCTCGCCGGCACGTTGGTCGCCATCTGGGTGGCCCGTCGCCGGAAGGTGGGAGTGCTGCCCCTGCTCGACAGCGCTGCGCCGGCGATCCCGCTCGCGCAGTCGATCGGTCGCTGGGGCAACTGGTTCAACCAGGAGCTGTTCGGCAAGCCGACCGACCTGCCCTGGGCGCTCGAGGTGAGCGACGCCACGGCCACCAAAGCCGGCTATCCGCCGGGCACCACGTTCCATCCGACGTTCCTCTACGAGTCGATCTGGAACCTTGCGCTGTGCGGTGTGCTCATCGTGGTCGACCGTCGGTTCCGGCTGCGACCGGGAAGCCTGTTCGGCCTCTACCTGATCGGGTACGGCATCGGCCGGTTCTGGATCGAGGGCCTGCGCATCGACCCGTCGAGCGAGCTCGGTGGGTTGCGCTGGAACCAGTGGGTGGCGATCGCCTTCGTCGCCCTGGGCGCGGCGATCGTGGTGGTGCTGGCCCGCCGCCCTGCCGAGGCGTCGGCCACGGCTGCGACGGCCTCCGGTGATGCGACCGGCCCAGAGGCGTCGACCGATGAGCGTGCGGCAGCGCCCGACCCCGGCCGGGCGGTCACCGAGGCGGCCGGGGCGGCCGCGGCCGACTACGTTGCGCCTGATGAGTGACGACGTCGTGCTGTACGAGCGGCGCGATCCCGGGATCGCGCTGCTCACCCTCAACCGTCCGGATCGGCTGAACGCGTGGACCGGCGGTTTGGCGGCGCGCTACTTCGAGCTGCTCCAGCAGGCCGCAGCCGACCCCGAGGTGAAGGTGGTGGTGGTCACCGGCGCCGGCCGCGGGTTCTGCGCCGGGGCCGACATGGACACCCTGCAGGGTCTCGGCGGTGGTGCCGGCAGTGGCGACACCGCCAGCGCAGCTGCGGGCGACATGCCGCAGTACTTCACGGCGCTGCACGTGCCCAAGCCGGTGATCGCAGCGATCAACGGTGCGTGTGCCGGCATCGGCATGGTGCAGGCGCTGATGTGCGACATCCGCTTCGCCGCCGCCGGCGCCAAGTTCACCACCGCGTTCTCGCGCCGTGGGCTCATCGCCGAGTACGGCATGTCGTGGATCCTGCCGCGACTCGCCGGCACCTCGCGTGCGCTCGATCTGCTGTTCTCCGCTCGGGTGGTGCTGGCCGAGGAGGCGCTCGCACTCGGTCTGGTGAACCGGGTCGTGCCAGCCGAGCACCTCCTCGACGAGACGCTCGCCTATGCCGCCGACATCGCCGTCAACTGCTCGCCGACGTCGATGTCGATCATGAAGCAGCAGGTCTACCGCGACATCGACCGCGACCTGGTGAGCGCCCACGACGACGCCATCGAGCTGATGCGCGCGTCGCTGCGCCGGCCGGACTTCCGTGAGGGCGTGTCGAGCTACCTGCAGAAGCGGCCGCCGAGCTTCCAGCCGCTCGGCAGCTGACGGCCGCAGCCCCGGCTCAGCCGAGGCCGCGCAACTGCTCGGCGAGCGCCTCGGGCACGACCGGGTTGAAGTACTCCTCGCAGGCAACCTCGGCCGCAGCGATGTACCGCGCCGTGCCGGCGCTGCGCCAGGGCGACACGATCTCGAGGTGGAGCCACGCCGACGGCCACTCCCCGCCGTCGGTCGGGCGCTGGTGGAACCACATCATGTAGGGCAGCGGTCGGTCGTAGAGGCGGTCGAGCCGGCTGAGCACGTCGACGAGCAGGACGGCGAGGTCGTCGCGGCCCGCGTCGTCGAGCGCGGTGAGGTCCGGCACCCTGGTCCGCGGCGCCAGGGTGACGGCGACCGGGTAGGTGGCTGCGTAGGGCACGTGGGCCTGCCAGCCGCCGGCCTCGGCGACGAGCCGGTCCTCGCAGTGATCGGGCTGCCAACCGGAGGTGAGCAGCTGCGCTGGGCGGCGCGGCACATGGTCGTAGGCGTAGATCTGGCCGTGCGGATGGGCGATCGTGGCGCCGACCTCGGGGCCGCGGTTCTCGAACACGAGCACGTAGTCGACGTCGTCGCGCGCTCCGAGCTCGGCGAACCGTTCCGCCCACAGGTCGATCACCCGCCGGACGCCGGCGACACCGAGCGACGGGAAGGTCGCGTCGTGCTCGGGGGTGTAGAGGACGACCTCGCAGCGAGCGCCGGGCATCGCCGGCCAGCGATTGGTGAACCAGCGAACGGCGTAGTGCTCGGGGGCTTCGAGGCCGCCGACGCAGAAGGGGCACCCGGTGCTCGGCAGGTTCGGTCGGGCCTGACGCCCACCGACGACGTGCACCACGGTGCCGAGGTGGGGATCGATGCGGGTGTCGGAGAGGTCGGTGCTCGTGTTCATGGGCATCGGTTCGGGTCGGTGGGAGCGGGGGTCACCGCAGCGGGGCCCCGGTGATCGTGTCGAAGAAGTGGACGAGATGCATGCGGATGGCGAGGCGCACCTCGTCGCCCATGCCGACCGAGTGGACCCCGTCGACGCGGGCGATGACCTTGGTTCCCTCACGGGCGAGTTGCTCGACGTCGTCGCCGACGACGTCGACGACATCGATCGACGGCGGAGGTGTGTCGATGACCCCGTGGATGTGCACCTCGGCCCCCATCGACTCGGCGAGCAGGGTGGTCAGGCTGATCACCTGGTCCTCGGGCACGTCGACGTCGCCGTGCATCGCGAAGTGCTCCGGGCGCACCCCCAGGATCGCCTGGCCACCGTGCAGGGCGCGCAGGCCGGGGTAGCGCTCCAGCGCCGCAGCGGGCACGTTGAGGCGCTGGCCGGCGAGGTCGAGGTGCACGGCGTCACCGTCGACGGTCACCCCGACGGTGATCAGGTTCATCGCCGGGCTGCCGATGAACGCCGCCACGAAGAGGTTCGCCGGGTGTGTGTAGAGCTCCTGCGGTGGGGCGACCTGCTGGAGCACGCCGCCGCGCATCACGGCCACGCGGTGGCCCATCGTCATCGCCTCGACCTGGTCGTGGGTGACGTACACCATCGTGGTGCCGAGCCGCGCCTGCAGCTGGATGATGTCCGAGCGCATCTGCACGCGGAGCTTCGCGTCGAGGTTCGACAGCGGCTCGTCCATCAAGAAGACCTGCGGCGAACGGACGATCGCCCGGCCCATCGCCACGCGCTGGCGCTGACCGCCCGACAGCGCCTTGGGCAACCGTTCGAGGTAGTCGGTGAGCCCGAGCATCGCCGCGGCCGACTCCACTCGCTCGGCGATGTCGCGCTTGGACAACTTGGCCACCTCGAGCGCGAACCCGATGTTCTGGCGCACCGTCATGTGCGGGTAGAGGGCGTAGTTCTGGAAGACCATGGCGATGTCGCGGTCACCGGGAGGCACGTCGTTGACCACCCGGTCACCGATGCTGAGGGTGCCTTCGCTCACCTCCTCGAGGCCGGCGATCATCCGCAGCGCCGTCGACTTGCCGCAGCCCGAGGGCCCGACGAGCACCATGAACTCGCCGTCGCCGATCTCGAGGTTCAGATCGTCGACTGCCTTCGGTCCGTCCTTGTAGACCTTGGAGACCGAGTTGAAGGTGACGCGTGCCATGGTGGGTGCTTCCTCACTTCATCCCGCTCGACGCGGAGTTCTCGACGAAATAGCGCTGGGCGAACAGGAACACGAGGATCGGTGGCGCCATGGCGATGATCGCCCCGGCGAACACCAGGTTGGTGTCGGTGCTCGACCGACCGCCGAGTGTCGACAGCGCGAGCGACAGCACCCTGCTCTCCGGGTTGCCGGAGTTGATGATGACGAGCGGCCAGAAGAACGAGTTCCAGGCGTAGAGGAACCCGAAGGTGGCGAGCGTGGCGATGGCCGGCCGGGCGAGGGGGACCATCACCTTCCACAGGATCCGCGAGCGGCTGGCGCCGTCGATCAGCGCCGCCTCTTCGATCTCTTTCGGGATGCCGATGAAGAACTGGCGCATGAGGAACGTGCCGTAGGCGGAGAAGACGAAGGGCACGAGCAGCGCCACGAGGTTGTCGCGCCAGTCGAGCTGCAGCATCAACTGGAACAGCGGGATGATGAGCACCACGAAGGGGATCATCACCGTGCCGAGGTACATGAGGAACAGCGTCGCCCGGCCGCGGAACTGGATGCGGGCGAACGCGTACCCTCCGAGGATCGAGGTGAGGATCTGCCCGCCGACGACGCCCATCGTGACGAGGAGCGTGTTGGTGAGCGATCGGCCGAGCTGCTTCTCGGTCACGACCTCGGAGTAGTTCTCGAGGCGCGGGCCGACCTCGCGCGCCGGTATCGGCGTGTTGACGAGGCTCAAGACGGTGTCGTCGGGATCGTCGACCGACTGGAACAGACCGCCGACCGTGAGGCGCGCCCGGTAGGCCGCGACCTCCTCGCCGTCGACCTCGATGAGGTACACCGGCTTCTCCTCGAGCGTGCCCTCGACATCGACCTGCACGACGTCGTCGGTCTTGGTGCCGGCGTCGGCGGCGAGCGTGCCCGGCCGGTCGTCGGCGAGCACACGGAACTCCGCCAGCGGGACATCGGTCTTCACCAGTGCGTACTGGCCGCTGCGATCGGGGAAGTCGAACACGGGCAACGACTCGCCCTCGAGCCCGAGCGACGCTGCAGGGACCGTGACCGGTTGCTTGGGCACGAGCGACGGCGGGTAGGTGAAGATGTCGTCGGGCCGCTTCATCGAGGTCGAGACGGCCACGATGAAGGGGAAGATGACGATCGCCGCCACGCCCACCAGCAGCGCGTAGGTGAGCACGCGCACCGTGGTGGCCCAGGGGCCCTTGCGCCGCACGCTCACGACATGCCCCCCGAGGTCGCCTCGTCACGCTGCTGACGGAACTGCAAGAAGGTGAAGCCGAAGATCACGAGGAACAGCACCCAGGCGAGGGCGGAGGCGTAGCCCTGGTTGTTGTTCTGGAAGGCTTCCTCGTAGAGCGCTAGCACCGGCGTGGTGGTCGCGTTGTCGGGGCCGCCCGGCTCGGGGGGCGACAGGATCCAGACGATGTCGAACAGCTGGAGCGCCAGGATCGAGGTGGTGATCAGCACGTAGAACGTCGTGTTGCGCAACTGCGGCACGGTGATCCGCCGGAACACCTGCCACGTCCGCGCACCGTCGATCTCGGCGGCCTCGTAGAGCTCTTTCGGGATGCCTTGGTGGCCGGCCAGGTAGAGCACGGTGTTGAACCCGAAGTTCATCCAGGCGAACACCACCACCATCGACAGCAGCGCCGTGGAGTTGCTGCTCAGCCACGGGTGCCCCTCGGCCGGCGGGTCGACGAAGGGCAGGATCTCCCCGGCGCGCAGGATGAGGTAGTTGATCCATCCGACGGTGCTCTGGAACAACTGGCCCCACACGATCGCGACACCGATCACGCCGGCCACGGAGGGGATGAAGTAGATCGCCCGGAAGGCCTTCATGCCGGGCAGTCGTGACGCCAGGATGCTCGACAGCACCAGCGCCGGGAGCACGGCGGCGGGGACGGCGAGGACGAGGAACACGACGATGTTGCGCATCGCGATCCAGAACTCGGTGTCGCGTGCGCCGAGCACCCAGTGCTGGCCGAACCAGTCGGCGTGCATGAGCACCTGGTAGCCCTGGCCGAGCACCTCGGTGCCGGCGTTGGGGGCGTCGGTGCTGGCCAGGTCGAACGAGAAGGCGCGGACATAGTTGTCGAGGCCGACGAAGTCGCGACCGGTGCCGGTGGTCTTCCACTCGAAGAAGCTGACGACCAGTGAGAACAGCAGCGGGCCGGCGAAGAAGAAGAGGAACCCGATGAGGTTGGGGGACAAGAACGCGAGGCCGGCGAGGGCCTGCTGCTCGCTGCTGGTGGTGCCGAAGGCGGCGGCCACGTCGCGGCGCCACATGAACCGGCACGCCGCCCCGGCGGCGAGGGCGAGTGCGAGCGTGGCGAGCGTGAGCGGCCGGGTGAGGCCCGAGGCGATTGCCGACACCATGCCCGACGGGTCGGCGACGATCACGAACCAGACGGCAGCTGCGGCGGCGACGACCCGGCCGGCGGTACGCAGGCCGCGCGGGCCCGTGGCCGCGGGTCGAGCGGCGAGCATCTGCCGGGCGACGAGCACCCACAGCATGCCGACCGAGCCGACCAGGAACGGGACGAAGGCCTTGTAGAACCCTTCACCGAAGTCGCCGATCGCCGTGAAGAGCCCGAACTGGTGCAGGGCGGCCGCCGTGGCCACCACGAACACCAGGTAGTCGACCACGAGCGACACGGTGCGAGCTCGACGCCACCGGCGGAGCACGCCGATCGCGGCGTAGAGGTTGGCGGCGAAGGCCGCCGTGAAGAAGGCGCGGAGGTGCAACGAGATGGCGACGGGCAGCTCGTCGTCGCCGCGACGGCTCGCCAGGGCGAGCCCGGTGAGGCACGCGAGGAGGCACACCACATGCCAGGCGCCGACCAGCTTCAGTCGGCTGTCCATGGTGGCTTGCTGCTCGTCACGATCCTGGTCCGACGGCTGCACCACTCACCCCCCTCACCTCTGCACGGACATGCACACGATTGCACGTCGACATGCCTGACCGAGGAGAGGCCGGGGCCGGGAGCTCGAAGCCCCGACCCCGGCCACCTCCGACGGAGTGTCTCGATCAGCCTTCGAAGGCGACTGCAGTCTCGCTGCAGATCTTCTCGGCGTAGTCCTCGATGGTGCGCTCGCCGTTGATCACGGCGGCGACAGCACCGTTCATGACCTCGTCGAACTTCGGCCAGTCACCGGTCCACAGCGGGCCCTCGGCGGTGGGCGAGTCGGCCAGGCCGTCGATGAAGGCCTGGTTGTTCGCGGGCGGCGAGAAGCCGAGGAACGCCTCGATGGCGGCGTCGCTCTGGCGGCTCGGGATGTTGGCGCCGAGCTCGCTGATCTGGGCCTGGGTCTCGGCGGTGGTGAGGGCCTTGACGAGCTCCCACGCCTCCTCCGGGTGCTCCGTGTTGGCGTTCACCACGTAGGCGCCCCAGAACAGCCAGTTGCCCTGCGTGCCACCGGGGCCGGTGGGCAGCTCGACGACGTCCCAGTTGAAGTTGGCGTCGGCGCGGGCACCGGGGGTCGCCCAGCGGCCGTTCACGAACATGCCGACGGTGCCGGCCTTCCACGGGGCCTCGCCGTCCTCACCGAACGGCACTGCGATGCCGGCGTCGTAGATCGCCTTGGCCTGGGTCAGGCCGGCGACGGACTCCGGAGTGTCGAGCGCACAGGCGGTGCGGTCCTCGTTGAAGAAGCCACCACCGGCTGCGTTCATGAACAGGCCGTAGTTCGCCCACCAGCTGCTCATCGCGAAGCCCTTGTTGGCCCCACCGAGCGCCGTGACCTTCTCGGCGACGTCCTGGAACGCGGCCCAGTCCCACTCACCGGCTGCTGCCAGGGCGCGGGGATCATCGGCACCGGCCTCGGCGATCAGGTCGTTGTTGAGGTAGAGCGCGAAGGTCGACACGTCGCGGGGCAGGCCCCACAGCTTGTTGCCGGGAGCGCCTGCCTCCGGGTCGAAGGTGAGGTGGTACATCGGCTCCGGGTAGAACTCCGACGCGTCGAAGCCCTCGGCCTCGGCCAGCGGTGCCAGGTCGAGGATCAGGCCCTCCTTCTGGAAGCGGGCGATGTCGGTGCCCGGGATCCAGAAGACGTCCGGCGCGGTGCCGTTGCCGATCTCGGTGACGAGCTGGTCCTGGTAGGGCGAGCCCTCGTTGGTGCCCGGCTCGTAGCTGAGGCTGACGCCGTCGCCGTTGGCTGCGTCGATCGACTCGCTGATCGAGTTGTAGACACCGGCCTCTGCGTCGTTGTCGGGGCGCGTGCGCCACCGGATCTCGACCGTGTCCCCACCCGTGTCGGGTGCGGCGGTGGTCTCCGTGCCCCCGTCCGGCGCGGCGGTGGTCTCGACCGCGACGGAGGTGGTGTCGGTTGTGGTTCCGTCGTCACCACACGCCGCTGCGACGAGCGACAGCGCGATGACGGTGGTTGCCCATTTGCGTGCTTGCACTTGGGTAGCCCTCCAATTGTCGAGGTTGCGTCGTGCAACCGTTTCTCCCCCGTCCGCTGGGTGCGGCGCGGTGCCGACCGGGTCAGGCCCGGGCGATCTCATGAATGACCCGAAGGTCTGCAGACGATGACCTCGACGCCGCGAGACCGCAACGCGCCGAGGTGAGCCTCGTCGGCGTGGGCGTCGGTGATGAGGACATCGACTGCGTCGATGGGACAGACGGGTGCCAGCGTGCGGACACCCAACTTGGTGCTGTCGGCCAGCACCACACAGCGCCGAGCAGCGCCGATCATGGCGCGCTTGATGTCGGCTTCGGGGAGGTTGATGTTGCTCACGCCGGTGTCGGGGTCGACACCGTTGCAGCCGAGGAAGACCGTGTCGGCCTGCAGGGCGTGGAGGATCGTGCCGGCGAGGGGGTCGACGAGCGAGTGCTGCTTGGGGCGCAGCGTCCCACCGGTGACGACGATCGAGAACCGCGGATGGGCCGCCTCGAGGTCGAGCGCGATGCGGATGCCGTTCGTGATCACCGTCAGGTCGACCAGATCGGTGCGTGCGACCAGGGCTCGGGCCAGCGACGCCGCTGTGGTGCCGACGTCGATCAGGATCGATTCACCGTTCGACACCAGCGCCGCAGCGGTGCGGGCGATGGCGGTCTTTTCGGAGGTGCGCTCGGTGGCGACCTCCTCGAACGGGCGCTCGCCGCGGGCGGCGTTGATGGGCATCGCACCGCCGTGCACCCGGTGCGCGAGGTTGCGCTCCTCGAGGGCCTGCAGGTCGTTGCGGGCGGTGACGGTGCTGATGCCGAACCGCTCGGAGAGGTCGCGGACCCGCACGAAGCCGTGCTGCTCGAGCAGCTGGTGCGTCAACTGCTGACGCACCTCTGCCGGCAGGTTGTCCTCCTGAGGGACCAGGGCGGTTTCCATCACTTTCGTTAGATTTCATCTTTCTTTCATCTCTTGTCAATAGCAAAGGCAACTTGTCGGGCCGTCTAGCATCCTCCTCGTGAGGTTGGTCCGGTTCTCGACCCGCTCCTGCGACGTGGTCGTCGACGTCGGCGACGGTGTCCCGGTGGTCGTGCACTGGGGCGCCCCGCTCGGCGATGTCGACCTCGACAGCGTCGCCCGAGCGCTGCACCGCCCACCGGTGAGCGGGGGCCTCGACGTGGTCGCACCACTGTCGATCGTGCCCGAGCACGGGAGCGGCCACGACGGCCGGCCCGGGCTGCTGGGGCACCGCCGCCGTGGCACGGCGTGGGCCCCCCGGTTCCGGCCGGGGCCCGAGGGCTCGGTGGTGGTGGACGACCACTCCCTCACGGTGAGCGCCCACGATCCGGTCGCCGAGCTCGAGCTGATCACCCGGATGCGGGTGGCTGACGTGCTCGAGGTGTCGTGCACGTTGGTCAACCACTCCCCGGACCGATACCTCCTCGGCGGGCTCACCGTCACCCTGCCGCTGCCGTCGCAGGCGGCAGAGTTGATGACCTTCAGTGGCCGCTGGACCCGCGAGCTCCACACCGAGCGGCGCCCCTGGACCACCGGCACCTGGTCGGTCGAGAACCGGCTCGGCCGCACCTCGCACGAACGACCGCCGGTCGTCTACGCCGGTGAGCAGGGGTTCGGCGAGTGGTCCGGCGAGGTGTGGGGTGTGCACCTGGCCTGGAGCGGCAACCACACGATCGTCGCCGACCGCCTGGCCGACGGGCGCCGGTGCATCCAGGCCGGTGAGCTGCTGCACCCGGGTGAGCTGTCGCTCGAGCCCGGCGAGAGCTACTCGACGCCGTGGGTCGTGGCCACCTACTCCGCCGATGGCCTGACGGCGGCGTCGCAGGGCTTCCATCGGCACGTCCGCTCGCTCCCCGCGCACCCGACGCGCCCTCGGCCCGTGCTGCTCAACACCTGGGAGGCCGTCTACTTCGACCACGACGCGGCCAAGCTGCGTGAGCTCGCCACGGTTGCAGCGTCGATCGGCGTCGAACGGTTCGTGCTCGACGACGGCTGGTTCGGCTCACGGCGCGACGACTGCTCGGGGCTGGGCGACTGGGTGGTGTCCGACGACGCCCACCCGCAGGGCCTCGCGCCGCTCATCGAGCACGTCCGAGGCCTCGGCATGGAGTTCGGCATCTGGGTCGAGCCGGAGATGGTCAACCCCGACAGCGACGTCTACCGCGCCCATCCCGAGTGGGCGCTCACCACCCCCGGCTACGAGCCGGTGCTGGGCCGCAACCAGCTGGTGCTCGACCTGGCCCGTCCCGATGCGTTCGCCCACATCCTCGGCCAGCTCGACCGCCTGCTCGCCGACCACGACATCGCCTACGTGAAGTGGGACATGAACCGTGCCCACGTGCAGGGCAGCGGCGCCGACGGCGCGGCCGGCACCCATGCCCAGACGCTCGCGGTCTATCGCCTCATCGACGAGCTGCGCGACCGGCACCCGGGTGGCGAGATCGAGAGCTGCTCGAGCGGTGGCGGACGGATCGACCACGAGATCCTCCGCCGCACGGAGCGTGTCTGGACCAGCGACTGCAACGACGCGCTCGAACGGCAGCTCATCCAGCGCGGGGCGTCGATGCTCATCCCGCCCGAGGTGATGGGCGCGCACATCGGGCCGACCCGCTCGCACACGACGGGCCGCTCGCACTCCCTCGCGTTCCGCGCGCTGGCCGCCGTGTTCGGCCATCTGGGCATCGAGTGGAACCTGCTCGAGCTCACCGATGCCGAGCGCGCCGCGCTGGCCGAGGTGGTCGCCGTGCACCGACGCTTCCGCGGCCTGCTCCACAGCGGTGACGTCGTCCGTTTCGACCCGGTGCCGCACGGCGACGAGGCGAGCGGCGCCGGGCACGGCGTCTACGCAGCGGATCGCTCGGAGGCGCTGGTCGCCTACGCCCAGCTGCGCTCGGGGATGAGCCTGCTCCCGCCGGTGCTGCGGCTCCCCGGGCTGCTCGCCGACCGTCGGTACCGCGTCGAGGAGGTCTCCCTCGGTGGTGGTCGCCGGCTGCTCGAGCCGCAGGAGCTCACCGGCCGCCAGCTCGCCGCGCACGGCGTCCAGCTGCCGCCGCTCGCGCCCGAGTCGGGCATCGTCCTGCACATCCACTGAGCCCAGGAAAGGTCTGGCCATGGCTCTGCCCACCGCTCTCGACGACTACGAGTTCGACCTGCGTGGCTTCCTCATCATCAGGGGTGCGCTCTCCCCGGACGAGGTGCAGCGGCTGAACGACGCCTACGACCGGTTCCAAGCGCTGCAGAACGGCGAGTGGTACGGCACCGCCCAGAGGCGCGACTACACCAAGGACACCGGCTTCGAGCTGCACAACGTGCTCGACTGCGGCGACCCGGCCTTCGACGTCCTCATCGACCACCCCTCGTGGATCCACCACGTCACGCGCTACGCGGGCGAGCAGGGCACCTATGTGGAAGGGATCATGATCGACGAGAGCATCGCCACGAGCCGCAGCTCGGGAGGGCACCACCCGGTGCACTCCGGTGGCCACGACGCCTCGAACCGCACCCAGTACTCCTACCGCAACGGTGCCTTCCGCTGCGGGCAGGTGAACGTGCTCGTGTCGTTGCGCGACGTGGGCCCCGGCGACGGGGCGACCATGGTGGTCCCGGGTAGCCACAAGTCGAACTTCCCGCACCCGCTGGCAGGTGACTACGCCCGGGGCGACCGGATGGACATGCTCCCGCACGCGATCGAGGTGCACACCAAGGCCGGCGACGCGTTGGTGTTCGTCGATGCGTGCATGCACGGCGCCGGCACTCGGCTGAACGCGGGCGAGCGCCGGATCGTCATCCTGCGCTACGGCCCGCCGTGGGCCCGGTCGCGGTTCGGCTACACCGTGTCGCAGGCGCTGCTCGACCGGCTCACCCCGACGCAGCGGATGATCATGCAGCCCATGCCGCCGATCCACACCGGCGACCCGCGCGTGCCGCAGGACCTCCACGCCTCCTACCAGTTCCGCGACACGTCGGCCTAGCATCAGACCTCGTGTCCGAACGCATCACCCCCGCCGACGTGGCCAAGGTGGCGCGCCTTGCCCGACTCGAGCTGTCACCGGCCGAGATCGAGCGCGCCGCGCACCAGCTGGGCGACATGCTCGAGCATTTCGCCGACGTCGACGCGCTCGACCTCGACGGTGTCGAGCCGATGACCCAGCCCTATCCGTTGGTCAATGTGCTGCGCCCCGATGTGGTGCGGCCCGGCCTCGACCGCGACGAGGTGCTGGCCGCGGCCCCGCTGGCCGAGGACCACCGCTTCCGGGTGCCGCCCATCGTGGGGCTCGACGGATGAGCGACACGTCCACTCCTCGTTCCGCGGCCGACATCGCCGCGGCCGTGCGCTCGGGTGCCGTGCGCGCCGTTGACGTGCTCGAAGCCCACCTCGCCCCCATCGCCGCCCGCGAGCACGACGTGCACGCGTTCAACCTGGTCACCGCCGAGCAGGCCCGCGAGACGGCCGAAGCGGTCGACGCGGCCGTGGCCGCAGGCCGCGACCCGGGCCCGCTGGCGGGCGTGCCGGTGGCGCTCAAGGGCAACATGTGCACCCGCGGAGTGCCCACCACCTGCTCGTCGCGGATCCTCGACGGGTGGCGCCCGCCGTACGACGCCACGGTGGTCACCCGTCTGGCCGCGGCCGGTGCCGTGGCCGTCGGCAAGACCAACCTCGACGAGTTCGCGATGGGCTCGAGCACCGAGAACAGCGCGTTCGGCCCCACCCGCAACCCGCTCGACCTCACCCGTGTGCCCGGCGGCTCGAGCGGTGGCAGCGCCGCCGCGGTGGCCGCCGGCTTCGCCGCGGTCAGCTTGGGCAGCGACACCGGCGGCTCGATCCGCCAACCGGCCGCCCTCTGCGGCGTGGTCGGCGTGAAGCCCACCTACGGCTACGTCAGCCGTTACGGCCTGATCGCCTTCGCCAGCTCGCTCGACCAGATCGGTCCGTTCGCCCGCGACGTGCGCGATGCGGCGCTCCTGCTCGACGTGATCGGTGGGCACGACCCGATGGACTCGACGTCGATCCCGGTCGAGCACCCGTCGCTCGTCGACGTGCTCGACCGAGGCGTCGAGGGTCTGCGTGTGGGTCGCATCGTCGACCTGCCCGAGGGCGCCGACCCGGACGTGAGCGAGCGGGTCGAGGCCGCGTTCGACGCGCTGCGCGCCGCCGGGGCCACCATTGTCGACGTCGAGGTGCCGGCGTTCGCGTACGCGCTGCCGGCTTACTACCTCATCGCCCCGGCCGAGGCGAGCAGCAACCTGGCCCGCTTCGACGGCGTGCGCTTCGGCCTGCGCGTCGACGCGGCCGACACCAACGCGATGTACATGGCCACCCGCTCGGCCGGCTTCGGCGACGAGGTGAAGCGGCGGATCATGCTCGGCACCTATGCCCTCAGCGCCGGCTACTACGACGCCTACTACGGCCGGGCGCTGAAGGTGCGCCGGCTCATCCACGACGAGTTCGAGCGTGCCTACCAGCACGCCGACGTGCTGCTCACCCCGGCATCGCCGACGGTGGCCTTCCCGTTCGGCGCCAAGGGCGACAACCCGCTGGCGATGTACCTGTGCGACCTGTACACGATCCCCACCAACCTGGCGGGCCACCCCGCGATGCGCGTGCCGTTCGGCACCGGCGCCGACGGCCTGCCGGTGGGCGTGCAGGTGCTCGCCGGAACCCTCGGCGAGGTCGACATGTTCCGTGCCGGCGCCGCGCTCGAACGGGCAGCACACACTGCAGCGGCCGCCGCCACTGCCACCACAGGGGGTGCGTCATGAGCGACGAGTCGATGCTCATCGACGGCTGGGAGCTCGTCGTCGGCCTCGAGGTGCACGTCGAGCTGGCGACGGCCACCAAGCTGTTCAGCGCCAGCCCCAACCGCTTCGGCGACGAGCCGAACACGCACATCGACCCGGTCACCCTCGGCCTGCCGGGCGCGTTGCCGGTGCTCAACGAGCACGCCGTCGAGCTGGCGATGCGCATCGGTGCGGCGCTCAACTGCACCATCCAGGCGTGCACGTTCCACCGGAAGAACTACTTCTATCCGGACATGCCCAAGGCGTACCAGATCAGCCAGTACGACCAGCCGCTCAACGTCGACGGCTGGCGCGACCTGCCCGACGGCACGCGCATCGGGGTGGAGCGCGCCCATCTCGAGGAGGACACGGGCAAGAGCACCCACATGGGTGGCAGCGGTGGCCGCATCCACGGCAGCGACTACTCGCTCATCGACTTCAACCGGGCCGGTGTGCCGCTGGTCGAGATCGTCAGCCGCCCCGACATCCGCACGTCCGAGCAGGCCCGCCAGTACGTGAGCGAGCTGCGGGCGATCCTGCTCGCCATCGGCGCGTCCGACGCGAAGATGGAAGAGGGCAGCATGCGCGTCGACGCCAACGTCAGCGTGCACCGCCCGGGCACGCCGTTCGGCACGCGCTGCGAGATCAAGAACGTGAACAGCGTGCGCTCGCTCGGCCGTGCGATCGAGTACGAGGCCCGCCGGCAGATCGCGATGATCGAAGCCGGCGAGGTGGTGCGCCAGGAGACGCGTCACTGGGACGAGAACGACGGACGCACCCACACGCTGCGCACCAAGGAGGACGCCGACGACTACCGGTACTTCCTCGAGCCCGACCTCGTGCCGCTGGTGCCGTCGTCGGAGTGGATCGACGCTGTCCGCACCGGGTTGCCGCTGCTGCCGGGCGCCCGCCGTGCCCGCCTGGCCGAGGCCACCGGCACGGCGCCGTCGAGCGAGGCGGTCGCCGCGGTGGTCGAGCGCGGCCAGGACGACTACGTGCTGGCCGTCGGTGCCGCTGGTGGCGACGTGGCCCGAGCGCTGGTGCACGTGAAGGAGGCCTTCGCCGACGAGCCGGCCGACCCGCGGGTGCCGGCGGCCGACCTCGCGGCCCTCACGGTGATGGAGGTGGGCGGCACGCTCACGGCCACCCAGGCCAAGGCGGTGCTGGCGGAGCTCGTCGCCAACGGTGGCGGCGACCCGGCAGCGATCGCTGCGGCGAAGGGCTTCGAGGCGATGGACGCCGGTGCCCTCGATTCGCTCGTCGACCAGGCCATCGCCGCGCAGCCCGATGCGTGGGCCAAGTTCTGTGCCGGTGAGGGCAAGGCGATGGGTGCGCTCGTCGGTGCCGTGATGAAGGCCAGCCAGGGCAAGGCCGACGGCAAACTGGTCACCGCGCTGCTCAACCAGAAGAAGGCCTGATCGCGCCGTGATCGTGGCTGGTGCGGCGGTGTGGGCGCTCGCCGTCGGGTTGTTCGTCGCCTGGGTGAGCGGGCTCGGGGCCGATTCGTCGATCGTCGACCCGGACTACCTCCTCGAGCCGCTGGTGGAGGGAAGTGGGGCACGGTTGGCGCTCGGCCTCGCCGGGGGACTGATAGCGGTCCTCGGAGTGGTGCTCGGTCGACGGCTGTTCGCCGCAGGTCGGATCGCCCGTTCGACGGTGACCGTGGCGGTGGCGTCCGCGGCGGTAACCGCGTATGCCGGCCTCGTCTACGGGGTGGCGACACAGCCGACGATCGGCGCCAACATCGGTGCGGGCATCCTGCTGCTCGGCTTCGTGCCGTTCACGATCGTGATGGTGGTGCTGGTGATCGCGCTGCTGCGCAGAGCTCCTTCGTCGGGGGCATAGACGCGTCGGCCCGTCGCGGCCCCCTCTGACCTCTCGAGCGATTGCGGCGACACCCCGGCGATGGGCCGCTACCTCCTGCATCACGCAACGGGACTCACCCCGACACCACGGGTACCAACATCAAGAACGTAGTCAACTGGCGTGCCGGCGAATCCACGATTGCCTGGCCACCTGATTTTGAACCGCCCCGGGTTTGATGACTGCTATCGAGGACGTCCTCTTCTACGATTCGAGCCACTCGACCTGGAACTGCGGTGTTTGTGGCATTCAGCAAGTGGGTTGGGGTCGTAGACGTGCCCGAGCCGACGACCGATAGCGAGGAGGATTGGTCGCCTTCGCCGCCGAGCAGGGCCGAGGCCGCGGCGTCAGTTCCAAGCGCCTCAACACCAACGCGCGAGATGGTCGGCGCGTCGTACGCGTGCGGCGCCGACTCGGCGGTCGTCGTAGCCGTGGCTTCCACTGAACCACTTGCCAGGATGACCGAACCGATGAACACTCGGAAAAGCACGGCCGCACAACAACACAGAATGCGCCTCACCGCTGTCGATCGCCCACTCACGGCTCACCCAATAGTTGAAGCAGGTCAAGGACCTCGCCCCTCGTCACTTCACCATCGACGAGATCGCCGATCTCGTCGAGCCGAGACACAGCCGCTGCGATCTCCTCCTCGCACGCATCGTCGTACCCGATGTCGAGCGGGCGCACAGGAAGATCACTTCCACCTGCGACGTAGCCGCGCCGAACAAACGAGGCCCACGCCTGAACCTCCTCGGGTGTCCAGGCACCGACGAGTAAACCCCTCAGAACACCTACGACGGCAGATCTCCGAACAACGGCCAACCGACGTAGCTCGGCAGCCACCTTCACGAGGTCGCGGTGCTCCAGGGACTTGATGACAGGCAACGCGCGAGGATCACCCTCGACCACTGCGATTAGAGCCAGGCGGGCGCGATCTCGATCCTCAGGGTCCACCGTGAATCCACTTCGTCTCGATGAGCCCATCCGGCCCGATTGTGTTCTTGAACTCGTTGATCACGTTGCCCGCGGCATCGATCTCCTGGACGTACAACTTGCCGTAACCCGGGTTGTTGGCTGGTGAGAAGAACTGCAAGCGGTATCCCCCGCCGGGAAGCGCTTGGGCCTGGAAATCAACGCTCTTGGAGGTTGCGTCGCGGAAGAAACGACTGGCTGCCGCACTGGCATCACCTGGGAGCCCCTCGCGAGCTGCTGCCTTGCTTCCGAAAGTCAGCACGTCGTCGGCGGTGTTTGTGGCTTTGTTGATGTCGTGTGCGGTGTCGGCGGTGGTGCTGAGGCGGTCGGGGGTGTTGGCGAGGGTGGTGGCTGGCTTGCCGAGCTTGGCGACCTTGCCGTAGGGGATGATGCCTGCGATCTCGATGACGCAGCTCCAGCTGCAGCCTCGGCAGGCGTCGGGATCGAAGAACAGGTCTGTCAGGGTGCTGATCGGGCGAAGCCCTGACATCTGCTTGCATCGCCCTTGGCTGTCGGGGCCGATGTGTCTTCCGCTTCCGATCACCCCGGGGGTGCGAGCGCGACCGTGGAGGTCGTCCCACAGGTTCTTCTTCGCGTCGTAGACCCGGTCTTTGACCGCATGGCTACCGCAGCCCTGCACGCCGCCGCCTTCGCACAGCCACTCCCCACCCGGTAGTGCCATCAGCCCGGTGGGGTCGGAGAGGGTGGGGGGGTTGCCGGCGGCGGAGAGGTAGGGCTCGCCGGTTGCTTGGATGAGTGGGTCGACGGCGACGTGG
>DAINND010000015.1:0-19142 GCA_036736065.1 Ilumatobacteraceae bacterium | reverse complement strand
ATCGATCTGCTTGGGGGCGAAGGCGGGCAGCAGCAGCCGGCAGGCCACGGCATGGAACGGCGGGTCGCTGGTGATCGGCGGCGCACCACCGATGGGGGCGGGCAATGCCAGGTCCCCCGGACGGCCCACCGACACGACCACCGAGCGGCTGGTGAAGTGCTCGGTGTCGTACGCAACCTCGTGCACGGTGTCGTGGGTGAGCGGCACCCACATGCCTCCGTAGCGCTCGGAGTGCGCGACCGGACAGCCGCCCTCGCGCAGCGCCTTCCACACCTCGGGCGCGTTCGGGTTGTAGGTCGGGTCGGCGTGGTCGAAGTCGGTGGCGAAGTCCGACACCGGGCCGTAGTCGGCCGGGTTGTAGGGCTTGCGCTGCCAGACATGGGTGCCCTCCGGCGAGGTGCCGATGATCGGCGGCTCGTACGAGGGGCGGGGCCGTGCGGGGGTGTCGGTCATGTCAGTCCTCCACGATCTTGCTCGCGAACTCGGGGCAGTTCGCCGCAGCCAGGCGGGCCTTGGCCTGCAGGTCGGCGGGAACCTCGTCGTCGAGGATCAACAGCGCCTGGCCGTACTCGTCGACGTCGAACAACTCGGGGGCGAGCGCGTAGCAGCGGTTGTGGCCCTGGCACTTCTCGGCATCGAGGTGGATGCGCATGGCTCGAATGTACCTTCGTTCCCCCCTGGCCGCACCGCCCGAAGGGCCGCTGTGGTCAGCGCTTCGTACGTGAGCGGGGGGTGGCGAGCCCTGACTGCTCGGCCACGGCGCGCACCAGCGCTCGACGGTCGGCCACCGGCCCGATCTCGGCCTCGAGCGGACCATCGATCAGCAGCGTCGCCAGGCCGTGGGCCAACGCCCACATCGCCGTGGCACGGACCCTGATCTCGTCGACCGCCGCCTGCTCGTCGAGCAGGCCGTGCACGTGCTCGAGCAGCACTTCGAACGACGCGTCGGCGATCTCCTGCAGCTCGGGGTCCTCGGGCATGTTGCTCAGCTCGGGCCGGAACATCACGCGGAAGTGGCCTCGGTGGGCCAGCGCGAAGTCGACGTACCCCTCGAACAGGGCGACCGACGCGTCGGCGGTGGCGGCGGCCGCGGCGGCGCGCAGCGCGGCGGGGAACAGTGCGAACCCCTCGGCCGTGATCGCCCGGAAGATGCCGCGGCGATCGGTGAAGTGGTGGTAGGGAGCCTGGTGGCTCACACCCGCCGCTGCTGCGACCTGACGGAACGACAGGCTGTCCGGGCCGTGCTCGGCAATGTGGTCGACGGCAGCGCGAAGGACGGTCTCGCGCAAGGTGGAGGGGGGCATGAGCGCAGGCTAGGGAGGCCTGCTTGACGGCGTCAAGCCGGGGTGCAGCGCCAGAGCCACGAACTACCCTGACGAGCATGCGTCGAGCAGCACTGCTCCTTGTCATCGGCGCCACCGCCGCCATCCTCGGCGTGCTCACCCCGGGCGCTGCTGGCAGGGTGCACGCCTGCTCGTGCGCGAGCCTCGAGCTCGACGACGCCTTCGCCATGTCCGATGCAGCCTTCGTCGGCACGCTCGTGGAGATCCGGCGACCCGACATGACGCTGTCGTCGGTGGACGAGTCGCGGTTCGTGTTCGACGTCGAAACGGTCTACAAGGGCGACGTCCACGAACGTCAGTCGATTCTGACGGTCAGCAGTGGCGCCTCGTGCGGCCTCGAGTTGGCCACGGGCCGCCGAGCGATCGTGTTCGGGACGACCGACGAGCCCGGCATGACTCCCGACCACGGCGAGTACGTGGCCAACCTGTGCAACGGCACAGCCGCCTTTGCCGGCGTCCCGGCAACGTTCGGCGCAGGGACCCCTCCCCTGCCGGGCTCGTCGGCCATCGGCGCCGACGACGGGTGGCCGTCGAGGCTGGTCCGCGCTGCCTGGTACGTCGGCGCCGTGGCGCTGGCAGGCGGAGTCGTGCTCTACGTCAGACGGCGCACTCCGACTCGCCGGTCGCGGCCACGAACGGGCTGATCTCGTCGAAGTCGACGTAGTACGACGGGTCGACGTCGGGTGTCGGCACGTCGTCGAGGTCGCGCAGTCCGTCGGCGACGGCTGACGGCCCGCCCACCCGGTCGAGCCAGCCGGCGAAGGCCTCGCCCGCAGCGCGCTCCTCGGCGAAGCGGCGGATGACCCGGGCCGTGGCCTCCGGCGCGTTCTTCGCCGGCAGGCGTAGCGCCTTGCGGCCGAAGTGGATCTGCTCCTCCCCCACATAGCCACCGAGCAACATCTGGTAGCCAGGGATCGAGGCCCCGTGGGCGCGCCGCTCGGCCCCGAAGAAGCCGATGTCGGACGCATGGTGCTGGCCGCAGCTGTTGGTGCAGCCCGAGATGTTGATCCGCACACCACCCACCTCGGCGAGGCCCTCCTCCTCGAGGCGCTCACCGATCGCCTTGGCCAGGCCGCGCGACTGGGTGACGGCGATGTTGCAGGTGTCGGCGCCGGGGCAGGCCACCACGTCACGGGCCAGCTCGGCACCGGGTCGGGCCATGCCGATGGCGTCGAGACGGTCGTACAGCGTGCGCAGCTGCTCGTTGCGCAGACCGCGGAACACCACGTTCTGGCGGTTCGACAGGCGCACGTCGGCGCCGAGCTCGCGCTGGATGGCGGCGAGGGCCACGAACTGGTCGGCGGTGATGTCGCCGAGGGCGGCGTAGGCCACCGCCGACACCGTGCCGTTGGCCGCGCCGCGCACCACGCTCGCCGCCTCCCATCGCGTGTAGGGGTCCGAGGTGCGCAGCGTCACGAACACGCCCTGGCCCACCGAGGTCACCTCGCCGGAGTCGGCTCGACCGGCCGGGGCGTCGCCGGCAGCGACCACCTCGGGCGGGATGCCCCCCGGCCAGCTCGACGACGCCGGCAGCGTGCGGCGGATCTTCAGCACCCGCCGGCGCACCTCGTCGATGCCCAACTGGTCGACCACCCACTTCAGGCGGGCGCGCAGCTTGTTGTCGCGGTTGCCCGTCTGGTCGAACACGCGCAGCACCGCCTCGACGGTGGGCAGCAGGTCTTCGCGGGTGGTGAACTCCTCGAGCGCCAGCGCCGGGTGTGGTGTGGCGCCCAGGCCGCCGGCGATGTACACACGGAAGCCCTGCTCGACGGTGCCGTCCTCGCGGGTTCGGTCGACCGCGACGACGCCGACGTCGTTGAACATCGCCTGGCCACAATCGGTGGAGCAGCCGGAGAAGTTGACCTTGAACTTGCGCGGCAGGCGCTGCCCGAGCGGGTTGCGCACGAAGTGGCGGTACACCGCCTCGGCCCACGGTGTGACATCGAGCCGCTCGTAAGGGCAGGCGCCGGCGAGATGGCAGGCCATCACGTTGCGGACCGTGTCGCCGCAGGCCTCACGCGACGTCAAGCCCACTGCGGCGAGCTGGCGCAGCAGCGCTGGGATGCGCCGCAGCTCGACGAAGTGGAACTGGATGTTCTGCCGCGTGGTGATGTGCCCCCACCCGCGGGAGAACTCGGTGGCGATCGAGCCCATCAGCTCGAGCTGCTCGGGGGTGATGCTGCCGGCAGGCACCTTGATGCGCACCATCTGGTTGGTGCCGCCCTGGCGCTGGCCGTAGATGCCGTTGTTGAGGCGCATCACGCGGAACACGTCTTCTTCGATCTCGCCCGCGAGGTACTGCTCGATGGAGGCCTCGAACCGGGCGATGTCGTGCTCCTGCTCGGCCGCGAGGTCGCGGCTGACGGTGACGGGTGGGATGGTGCTCATGCAAGGTCCTCGAAGATCGGGAAGGTGGTGGGGGTCGGGGCGGGGACGTTCATCGGCCGGGTGCCTCTCCCAGCTCGCGCAGGGCGTCGTGGATCGCGCCGCGCAAGCGGCGGGCGTGATCGGCGTCGAGGTGGGCCACCAGGCCCGTGCCCGGGGCGCCGAGTGGCTCGACGGTGAGCACGACGCGACAGGAGGCGTCGTCGTAGTCGTCGCTGATCGCCACGGCCCACGACACCGACGCGACGTCGTCGTCGTCCGACACATCGGCCAACAGCACCTGGGCGTCGTCGATCGATCGTCGCATCAGGCCGCCCCGGTCACGTGGAGGCCGGCTGCCCGGTGATGGGGGGCGTCGACGAAGCCGAACGCGGCCACGGCGCCGATGACGATCGTGCTCGGCGACTCGATCTGCGCCTCGGCGAGGTCGCCGAGCGTCGTGCGCACCGTGCTCTGGTCGGTCGTGGTGCCCCAGCGCACGGCAGCCACAGGCGTGTCGGCAGAGAGGCCACCGGCCATCAGGCGGGCAGCGATCACCCCCCGCTCGGCCACACCCATGAGCACCACGATCGTGCCGCCGACCCGGGCCAGGGACTCCCACTCGACACCGGACGCCCCACCGCGTTCGCGGTGACCGGTCACCACGGTGAACGCCGCCGACACGTTGCGGTGCGTCACCGGGATGCCGGCCGCCGCCGGCGCCGCGATCGCCGAGGTCACCCCGGGCACCACCTCGAAGGGCACTCCCGCCGCCGCCAGCGCGTCGGCCTCCTCGCCGCCTCGGCCGAACACGAACGGGTCGCCACCCTTCAGTCGGACCACCTCGAGGCCCTGGCTGCCGAGGTGCACGAGCAGGGCGTTGATGATCTCCTGCGGGGTGGGCCGACCGGGCTGCTTGCCGACATCGATCAGCTCCGCACCGGGCCGCACGAGCGCACGGATCTCCTCCGACGCCAACCGGTCGTGCACCACCACATCGGCCGCGGCCAGCAGGCGCGCCGCCTTCACCGTGAGCAGGTCCGGGTCGCCCGGGCCGGCACCGACCAGATGGACGGTCACGACCCCGCCACCGTCATGGTCCGGTCGAGCCGGAAGCCGCCGTGCCTCGCCACGACCTCGTCGATGATCGGCTGCCAGTCGATGTCCTCGGTGCTGCCGCCTTCGCGGTGGATCCGCGCCCGCTCCATCGAGAGCTCGGCGGCGACCTCCGCGAACTCGGGCCCGACGGCGTCCTCGAGGCGGCGGCGCAGCCACGACGACAGCGCCGGGCTGGCCCCGCCGGTCGACACGGTCACCATCACCGGTCCGCGGCGCAGCACGGCGGGCAGCGTGAACGAGCAGCGCTCCGGGTCGTCGGCGGAGTTGACCCAGATGCCGAGCCCGTCGGCCTCGTCGTAGATCTGCTGGTCGACCACGTGGTCACCGGTCGCGGTGATCACCAGCCGGTAGTTCGCCACATCTCCCGGTTCGTAGCGGCGCGGGACGATCTCGACGGGGAGGTCGTCGAGCTCGTCGACATGCCACGGCGCGATGACCGTGATCCGCGCTCCGGCCACCAGCAGCTGCTGCACCTTGCGCAGCGCGATGCGGCCACCGCCCACCACCAGCACGGGCCGACCCATCAGGTTGAGGTTGATCGGGAACTGCACGGGTGCTCCTTGTGGTCCTGGTTCAGCGCACCGCGACGAGCGGGTCGGTGATCACGCGGCTCGGCACCCCGGTCGGGCCGAAGGGCACATCACCGCGCAGGGTGACGCGCCGCATGCGCCGCTCGGCGGAGCCGTAGTCGTCGATCGCGTAGTGGGCAGTGGCCCGGTTGTCCCACATCACGACGTCGCCGGCGCGCCAGCGGTGGCGCAACGTGGTCTCGGGTTGGGCGATGTGCTCGAAGAGCATCCTCAGCAGGTGCTCGCTCTCGATCCGCGAGCAGCCGACGAGGTGGCTGGTGAAGCCGGGGTTGACGAACAGCGCCCGGCGGCCCGTGGTCGGGTGGACGCGCACGACCGGGTGCACCACGGGCGGCACGCGAGTCGCGTCCTCGTAGAGCTTCCAGGCGTCGTCGCGGCCGAGGGCCGTGTCGAACGGCTCGCCCCAGTAGGCGAGCGGGCTGATCCGGTGCACGGCCTCGAGCCGGTCGACGAGGTCGCGGATCGGAGCGGCGAGCCGCTCGTAGGCGCTGGCCAGATCGGCCCACATCGTGTCGCCACCGGTCTCGGGCGTGACGTCGTTGACCAGCACGGATGCGGCCGGTGGGGCGACGACGAAGGTGACGTCGGTGTGCCAGCGGGCGTTCTTGCCCCCGGCGGCGCCGTCGAGCTCGAGGATCTCCGGGTGGTCGGGATGGCCGGGCACCACGGGGTGTGCCGGGGTCGGCTCCCCCAGGCCGCGAGCGAGCTCGACCTGATCGGCGTGGCTCAGGAACTGCTCGCGCCACACCACCACCCGATGCCGCTCGAGCAGGCCGGTCACCCAGGCGGGATCGAGGTCGGCGGCCAGCCTGCCGCCCTGCAACTCGACGCCGAACGACGGGGTGATCGGCGTTGCCGACCACCCGTTGCGCACGCCCTCGGCGCTGTCGGCGGACTGGTTGGGCATGGAGGGCAACCTTCTCGGGACGTGTGGCGTGGTGTCGGGCGGTGTGCGGTCGAGGGCCGATCAAATCCGACCTGGACAGTCATGTTTACCAAAGTCGACTAATCGAATCAACATTGACCCCAATCAATTCCCGAGCGCCGGAGCCCGGAGGGCTACGGTCGTCCGGTCCGGATCCCACACCGATCGGAGGCCAGATGGCGATCACGCCCCACGCACTGCACCCCGACACCGACCTCGAGCTGGTTCGCGAGTGCGACCTGCCGCCTGAGGCGGTCTGGGCCGCCTGGACCACCCCGGAGCTGATCGTGCAGTGGTTCACGCCGGCCCCCTATCGCACCACCCACGCCGAGATCGATCTCCGCCCGGGTGGGATCTTCCGCACCGTCATGGTGTCGCCCGACGGCGAGGAGAGCGACGGTGACGGGTGCGTGCTCGACGTCGTGCCCGGCGAGCGACTCGTCTGGACGAGCGCACTCGGGCCGGACTTCCGACCCGTGGCCGGGCCGATGCCGTTCACCGCGGCCATCGAGGTCCAGCCCCTGGCCACCGGCGGCAGCCGTTACCGAGCCGTGGCCATGCACCAGAGCGCCGACGACTGCGCACAGCACGCCGAGATGGGCTTCCACGCCGGATGGGGCGCCGCGTTCGATCAGCTCGTCGCGCTGATGCAGTCGCGCTGATCCGGCACGACCCTGGCGGGTCGCGTCGACCGCTGCCATGCTGAGGTCATGACTGATCCCACCGCACGAGCCGACGCGACCGAGCTGTCACAGCCGCCTGACGCGCCCATCCCGGTCGGGGTGGACGCACCGTTGCTGCAGGTGATGGCCACGATGCGCGCCATGCGTCGGCTGTCGGCCGATCCCGTGCCTCGCGACGTCGTCGAGCGGGTGGTCCGCGCCGCCACCTGGGCACCGAGCGGCTCGGACGGCCAGCACTACGCCTTCGTCGCCGTCACCGACCGACAGGTGATGGCCCAGTTGGCCGAGCTGTGGCGAGAGGTCGTCGACACCTACATGACCCTCGCCGGAACACTCGTGCCGGGCCTGGACGACGACCGTCACGCGCGCATGGCCGACGCCGTGCGCTACCAGGCCGAGCACTTCCACGAGACACCAGTGCTGGTGGCTGCGTGCTACCAGCGCACGTCGCCGGGCGTCTCGAGCCTGCGTGACGTCAGGAAGGGCTCGGCCGTCGCCAAGCAGCTCGGGGCCAAGCGGCTGGCGCAGCTGGCAGCTGGCGCGAGGGCCGCAGGAGGGATGGCCGAGGCATCGAGCATCTACCCGGCGGTGCAGAACCTGCTCCTGGCCGCCCGGGCCGAGGGGCTCGGCGCCACGCTCACGGTCTGGCACCTGTTCCGCGAGTCCGCTTTCCGAAGGGTGCTCGGCGTCCCCAAGGACTACGGCATCTATGCCCTCGTGCCGATGGGCTACCCGCTCGGGAGGTTCGGTCCGGTGCGACGTCGTCCGGTGAGCGAGGTGCTCCACTGGGACCGCTGGTAGCGATCCCGTCGCCGTCGGCCGATCAGCGCAGCCGGTACCGGATCGGCAGGCGCTTCACGCCGCTCACGAACGCCGACCGCGACAGCGCCGGCTCCCCGGCGAGCTCGATGCTCGCCAGCCGGGGCAGCAGCTTGCCGAACAGGGCCTTGAGCTCCATCCGGGCCAGCATCGCCCCGAGGCAGTAGTGGATGCCGAAGCCGAACGCGAGGTGCTTGTTGGGTGAGCGGGAGACGTCGAATCGGAACGGGTCGGCGAAGACGTCCTCGTCGCGGTTGGCCGACCAGTACGACAGCAGCACGTCCTGCCCTTCGCGGATGACGGTGTCGCGCACCTCGTAGTCGCGCGTCGCGGTGCGCATGAAGTGCTTCACCGGTGAGGTCCAGCGGATCATCTCGTCGACCGCCGTCGTGAGCAGGCCGGGGTCGGCCTGCAGCCGGGCCAGTTGATCGGGGTGCTCGAGCAGCGCCTTCAGGCCGCCTGCCATCGCGTTGGAGGTGGTGTCGTGACCTGCGGTGGCCGTGATGATGTAGTAGCCGATCGTCTCCATGTAGCCCATCGGCTCGCCGTTGATGCTCGCATTGGCGATCACCGAGGCCAGGTCGCCGGTCGGGTGCGCGCGGCGCTCGGAGGTGACCCCGTCGAAGTACTGCACGAAGTCCATCACCGTGGCCATGATCCCGGCCATCGCGTCCTCGTCGCGCTGGAAGTCCGAGTCCTCCGGTCCGAACAGCTCCTGGGTCAGCTTCAGCATCCGCCCGTAGTCGTCCTCGGGCAGGCCCAAGATGGCGAGGATGACGTGCAGCGGATACTGCATCGAGATGTCGGCGGCGAAGTCGCACTCACCGCCGAGCTCCTCCATGCGCTGCAGCGACCGCTCGGCCAGGTCGTCGAGGCGCGCCTCGAGCTTGGCGAGGTTCTTCGGCAGGAACCAGTCCGCGGTGACGAGGCGGTGCAGACGGTGCTCGGGATCGTCCATCTGGACGAGCGACTTCACCAGATGGCCGCTCTCCTTGCGGCGAGCGTCACCTTCTTTGTTGCCGAGGATGCAGCGCGGCTCGTTCAGGAAGGCGTCCGGGTGCAGCTCGATCTCGAGCACGTCGGCGTGCTTGGTGATCGCCCAGAACGGGTTCACCCGCTCGTCGTCGACCCAGTGGACCGGGTCGTGTCGACGGAGCAACGCCGCCGAGGCGTGCCACGACGCCTCGTCGGTGTAGGCCGTCGAGTCGACGAAGACCTTTCCCGCCTCGGCGAGCGCGTCGTCGTCCACCGTCTCCATGGGTCACCTCCCGCGGTGCAGGTCAGCTGGGCCCGACCGCTGCGCGGACAGTACGCCGACGAGCACGCGGGCTGCAGGGTCCTTGGTCACTGCCGCGCTCAGCGGCCCTTCCACTCCGGGGCGCGCTTCTGGGCGAATGCGATGGCTCCCTCGCGCGCGTCCTCGCTCGCGAACACCGGGCCGGTCACCTCGCCGACGCGCTTGGCCGTGTCCGGGCCGACCTCCTCGCGCATCAGCAGCTTGGTGGCCTGCACGGCGAGCGGGCCGTTGGCGTTGATCAGCGCGGCCAACCCGAGGGCGGTCTCGACCACCTGGTCGGCCGGCACGACCCGGTTGATGAGGCCCAGCTCGAGGGCACGAGCAGCCGAGATCGGCTCGCCGGTGAGCCCCATCTCGAGCGCCACCTGCAGCGGGATGCGCGTCGGCAGGCGTGTGCCGCCACCGGCGGCCACGAGGCCGCGCTTGACCTCGGGGATGCCGAAGCGGGCGTGCTCGGCGGCGACGACGAGGTCGGCGCCCATCATCACCTCGAAGCCTCCCGCCAATGCTGCGCCGTTGACGGCTGCGATGAGCGGCTTGGGGAACTCGCGCAGCGCGGCGAAGGCCCGCCCCACGGGCGCGATGTCCTCGCCGGAGGCGAACGCCTTGAGGTCCATGCCTGCACAGAAGATCTTCTCCCCCGCCCCGGTGACGATGACCGAGCGGATCTCGGGGTTGTTCCGCGCCTCGTCGAGCGCGTCGCACAGGGCCTGGCCGAGCTGACCGTTCAGCGAATTGCCGGCCTCGGGGCGGTTGAGGGTGATGACGAGTGCACCGTCGCGGTGCTCGGTGAGGACGCTCATTGCTCGCTCCTGGTCGTGGGCCGCGGGCGCGGCACCGGGGTGCCGACATGTTGCCACCTCGACCCCCCGCGCTACCGTGCCGGAGGAGATGGAGCACACCCCGACCGACTCCGGCGCGCACCTCGCCCAGTTCAACATCTCGAGGCTGCGCCACCCGATCGGCCATCCCGAGACGGCGAGCTTCGAGGCGCTGATCGACGAGACCAACGCGCGCGCCGAGGCCAGCCCGGGGTTCCTCTGGCGCCACGGCATCGATTCCCGCGACACCGACGTCACCGCGTACGACGACCCGCTCGTGCTCGTGAACGCGTCGGTGTGGGAGACACCGGCGCAGTTGCGCGACTTCGCGTTCCGCGGCTTCCACCGCGACGTCTACCGCCGCCGCCAGGACTGGTTCGTCGACTCGGCGGCGACGATGTGGTGGATCCCGGTCGGCACGGTGCCGTCCCTCGCCGAGGGGCAGGCACGCCTCGCCTTCCATCTCCACCACGGCTCGACGCCCTACGCGTTCGGCATGGGCGAACGCCACCCACAGCTGGTGCTCCGGTCGCACCGCGTCGACGACCCTGTCGTCGGCCAGCTGTTCGCCCGGCTCGATGCCGAGCTCATCGGCGCTGCGCCGGTCGGCACCGTCAACTTCCTCGCCCTCGGCGAGCAGCAGCCCGACCCGCGGGACGGCACCCTGCTCGTCGCCTGGCTCGACGGCGTCGCCCGCGGGTGCGGTGCGTGGCGGCGGATCGACGCAGCTGCCGGACGTCCCGGCACCGGCGAGCTGAAGCGGATGTGGGTCGACCCGGACGTCCGCGGCCACCGGCTGGGGGCCGCGTTGCTCGACGCGCTGCAGACCAGCGCCGTCGCCCACGGTGTCACCGAGCTGCGCCTCGAGACGGGGCGCTACCTCGACGGGGCGATGCGCCTCTACTCGGCCGCCGGCTTCGCGGAGTGCGCTCCGTGGGGCGACTACGTGGGGGCCGTCCACTCGTTCACGATGAGCAAGGCGCTCGACCCCGTTGCACACCGGCAGTGGCCAGGGCGGCGATGAGTCGACACCCGCGATGGCCTAGCCTCCGGTGCGCATGAAGTACGCATCCATCAGTGACCGTCTCGACGGCCTCGGCGCCAGCAAGTGGGCCGTCCACTTCGCCGGCCGGCGCCGAGCGAGCGAGGGCGACGAGGTCATCTTCCTCTCCATCGGAGAGCCCGACCTGCCGCCTCCGCCGGCAGTGGTCGAGCAGGCGGTCACCTCGCTGCGCTCCGGGCGCACCCGCTACACCTCGGGCCGCGGCGAGAACGCCGCCCTCGACGCCGTGGCCGGGCACCTGCAGCGGCGCTCGGGCCGCGAGGGCGGCCGCGACAACGTCGCCTGCACCTCGGGCACCCAGCATGCGCTCTTCGCAGCGATCACGACCCTGGCCCAGCACGGCGACGAGGTGCTCGTCCCCGACCCGCACTACGCGACGTACGAGGCGGTGGTCGCCGCCTCCGGCGCGCGCTTCGTCCCGGTGCCGACCCGACCCGAGGACGGCTTCCACCTCGACCCCGACGCGCTCGCTGCTGCGATCACGCCGAGCTCGCGAGTGCTGCTGCTCAACACCCCCGGCAACCCCACCGGCGCCGTGCTGTCCGCCGACGAGATCTCGGCGATCGGCGCCGTCTGCGCCGAGCACGACCTGTGGATCGTGTGTGACGAGGTCTACGCCGCCCTGGCGTTCGAGCGCCCCTTCGCGTCACCGTTCGACCAGGCCGACCTCCGCGACCGATCGGTGGCGGTGGCCTCGATCTCGAAGTCGCACGCGCTCCCCGGGTTCCGGTCCGGCTGGGCAGCGGGCTCCGAGGAGTTCATCCGCCGCTTCACGTTGGTCTCCGAGACCATGCTGTTCGGCATCCAACCCTTCCTCTGCGACGCGCTCGTCGTGGCCCTCGACCAGCATCACGACGAGGTCGACCTGTTGCGTCGCACCTTCTGCGAGCGGGCGCAGGTGATGGTCGCAGCCTTCGACGGTTCCGATGCCGTGCGCGTGCGGATGCCCGAGGGCGGCATGTTCGTCATGGCCGACGTCCGCGCCACCGGCCTCACCGGTGAGCAGTTCGCCTGGCGCCTGCTCGAGGAGCAGGACGTGGTGGTGATGCCGGGCGAGAGCTTCGGCGCGGGCGGCGCCGGCCACGTGCGGCTGGCGCTCACCGTCGAGGGTGACGTGATGGCCGAGGCGTGCGGCCGCATCCGGCTGCTCGCCGAACAGCTCGCCGGCTGACGCCTCAGCCGGGCACACCTGCCGCGAGCGTGGTGAAGGAGTACCCCTCGGCGCGCAGCCCGTCGATGATCCGACCGAGCGCCGGGCCGTCCTGCGACTCGGAGCCGGCGTGCAGGAGCACGATCGCACCGGGCTCCGCCGCGCTGAGGACCCGCTCGACGATGGCGTCGGCGTCGAGGCCGGACCACCCGAGCGAGTCGACGGTCCACAGCACGGTGCGACCGAACCCGATGGCGCCTGCATCGTCGAGGACCCCCACGTCGTGGTCGCCGTACGGCGGGCGCCAGAACGGCATCGTCGATCGACCGATCAACGCCGACAGCGTCACCTCGGATGCGCAGAGGTCCCGCTCGCGTGCCGCTTCCGTCAGGGCCTGACGCGCCGACGACCGACCCGTGAACGACAGGTGCCCGTCGGAGTGGCTCATCACGTGATGGCCGCCCGCGACGATGCGCTCGACCTCCATCGGATAGATCCGGGCGAAGGCGCCGGTGACACCGAAGGTCGCCCGCACCCCGCGGTCGGCCAGGGTGTCGAGGATCGAGTCGACGAAGCCGTCGTCGGTCTCGACGTCGATCGTCAGCGCGACGACCCGCTCGTCGGTCGGCAACCGCTCGACGAGGATCGAACGGGCCACGGGCGCGCCGGCCGGCCGCGGGCACGGCCCCGGACCGGGCAGGGTCGTCACCGCGGCCGGAGCCGTCGTGGCCGGTGCGGTCGACTCCGACGCCGGGCTCGTGGCCCCCGTCGTCGTCACCGGCTCGGCGATCTGCGCCGCTGTCGGTGATGGTGGTGGCGGCGTGGTCGAGCGGGCCCCGGCGCCGGTCTGCTCGCACGACGCACCGACCACGACTGCGAGCGCCACGCCGATGAGTGTCCGGAGACCGAGCACGCGTTCCATGTCGACATCGTGCGTGGCGCGCACAGCCCCGGCTCCGTGCGCTTCGGCCCATGGAGGCCGTCGGCTGTCCCGTCGTCGACGGTCGACCACCTGGTCGGTGTGGCCCTGACCATCCGGTCAGTTGTCGGCACGCGTTCGCGCCCGACGACCGCAGCATGTGCTACGACAGGGCCGTCGGGAAGCGGTGGCGGCAGGGTGCGGCCGTCGAGGAAGTGGGAGTCATCGATGTTCTGGGCCTTCGTCGCTGCGCTCGTCGCTGTGCCGGTCGGCGTGTTCCTCATCCGTCCCCGGGTGGGCCCCCTGTTCGGCAAGGACTTCCAGGGCATCAAGACCGAAGGCTTCACCGGGCCGATCCTCACCCTGACGGTGTTCATGACCGCCTTCGTGATGGCCCAGGCCACCCAGACGTACCAACGCGCCAACCAGGCCGCCTCCAACGAGGGCTCGGCCATCGCGCTGCTGTACGAGAACGCCGGGATGCTGCCGGACGGCCGGGGCCAGGCACTGCAGGCCACCTCGATCTGCTACGCGCGCGCCGTCGAGCACCTCGAGTGGCCGGCGATGGCCGACTTCGGCTCGTCGGACACCGTCACCTACTGGGCCGATCGCTTCACCGTGGAGATCCCGGAGGTCCTCGCCGCCCCCGGGGCGATCGTCGGCCAGGTCGTGTCCCTGAGCCGCGCGCAGTCGGAGGCCCGACTGATCCGGTTGAACGAGGCCTCACCACACCTGCCGCTGCTCACGATCGTGCTGATGATCACCGCGGGCATCGGGGCTGTGCTGCTGCTCACGTCGTTCGCCATCCCCGACATGCGCCGCAAGGTGCTGCTCGTCCTGGGCACGGCGATGGCTGCATTGCTCGGCGGGACGCTCTACATCATCGAGACGCTCGAGGAGCCGTTCTCCGGCCCCATCAGGGTGCAGCCATCGGTCATCGCTCGGGTGGCCGACGACAACCTCGTCAACTTCATGGCCACTTACCAGGGTGCGACGCTGCCCTGCGACGACGAGGGCATCCCGACCGGAGCCTGACCCCGGCGATCGGCGCACGTGCGATCGCTCATAGGTAGTGCAGCGCCTGCGCCCGCTCGACCGCCTCGGCCCGCGAGGTGGCTCGCAGCTTGCGCAACACGTGCTTCACATGGGTCTTGACCGTGTTGACCGACAGGTAGAGCTCGCGGGCGATCTCCTGATTGCTCAACGACGTGGCCATGAACTGCAGCACGATGAGCTCGCGTGAGGAGAGCTCCTCCACCCGGTACTCGGGCCGGGCCTGGTCGAGTGGCCGCGGCAACGGCCGGGTCGTGAGCAGGCTCTCGATCACGGTCGATCGTGGCCGCGAGCGCGAGGCCCGCACCACGGCCGACAGCACCGGCGCGCCCGCCTCGGCGATCGGGAACACCGACCCCATCGACTCCGCCGTGTCGAGCACACGGATCGCCAGGTCATCGAGGCCGGCGTCGTCGCGCTCGGCTGCGATGCGCGCCGTGAGCAGCAGGGCGTCGAGCTCCTGACGAGGTGTGCTCGCCGACTCGCGCAGCGATGCGGCGATCGACGTGGCCAGGGTCAGCCGACCTGCGGCGAGATCGACCCAGCCGCGCATCAACTGCCCGAGACGCCCGGGCTGCATCCCGTCGGCGAGTTGCGACGCCCTGGTGAGGTCGCCGAGCACGAGCCGGACCGCGATCTCGACCTGGTCGAGGCGGTCGCCGAACGTCATCGCCGAACCTGGCCGCCCCACACGGCTGCGCGCCGACTCGATGGCCGCGAGTGCCGCGTCGAAGTGGCCCTCGGCCCGGCACAGGCGGGCGCGCACGATCGAGGCCAGGGTGAGCGACGGGATGCGCTCGGCACGGCCGGACCCGATCGTCTCGTCGACCAAATCGGCCGCCTCGGCGAGGTGGCCCTGCTCGAACCGCGCTGCGGCGAGCCCGGCGCAGGCCGCTGTGGTCGAGCCGTTGCCGCCGCCACCGAGCTCGTGGGCGGCCGCCTCGGCGGCACGCGCGAGCTCGACCGCCTCGTCGCGCCGGCCGCGCTCGAAGCACAGGAAGGCGCGGGCCCCGGGCACCTCCACACGGTCGAAGACCGGGTCGCTCGTGCCCACCTGCAGGCTCGAGAGCAGGCGGTCGAAGTCGTCGGCCTGATCGAAGCTCCCCTCCCACGACGACGCCCGGATGGCCTGCGGCAGCGCCACCTTGGCGAGCTCATCGACGACCCCCACCCCGGAACGGATCATGGCGACGACCTCGGCCATCGCCTGTTCGGCGCCCCCGGTGTCGCCGAGCAGCACCCGTGTCCCGGTTCGGGCGCACAGCAGATGCTGGCGATCGGCCGACGAGAAGTGGTCGGCGCCGATCGAGTCGACCACGTCGAGCAGCGCGTTCGCATCGGCGGGACGCCCGTTCATCATCAGGGCGAGGGCATATCCCACTGCGTCGCCGGGCGACGCGGCGAGCTCGTCGCGTCCGAGGCTGAGCTCGATCTCCTCCACCGGAGGGGGTGCGCCTGGAGCCAGCAGCACCGACCTGACGTTGCCGCGGATCAGTCGGGCGGCCTGCTCGCGCCGCTCGGCGAACCAGTAGTGGCGGATCGCTTCGGTCGTGGCCCCGCGGGCGACGCCCGCCTCGGCGGCGCGCAGGTGCTGGGCACGGAACCGCTCGGGGTCCTGCGCGCCGAGCCGGGCGCGCAGCGTCTCCCCGAACAGGTGGTGGTACCGGTAGACAGCGCCGTCGGCGTCGAGGCGGTCGATCAGCAGGTTGGCGTCCTCGATCTGCTGCAAGGTCACGGCCGCGCCGTCACCGCCGACGGTGAGCGCCCGCACCAGGTCGCTGTCGAGCACATCGACGACGCACGTGTCCTCGAGGAAGCGCCGGACCGCCACGCTCTGGCTGGAGAGCACCTCGGCCGTCAGGTACTCGACGAGCGGCCGCCCACCCGCCAGGACCTCGGTGATGCGCCGCGCCGGATCGTCGGACCCCACGGCCGCGAGCGCCGCCATCTGCAGTCCGGCGAGCCAGCCCTCGGTCCGCCGGTGGACCGCGGCGAGGTCGATCCTGGTCGGGTCGACGCCGAGCGCGGCGAGCAGTCGTGCGGTCTCGTCGGCATCCAGGCGCAGGTGTCCCTCACGGATCTCACAGACCTCGCGCCGCAGACGGAGCCGGTGGATGCCGACGGCGGGCTCGGTGCGGCTACCGATGAGCAGCCGGACGTTGCGCAACCCGCGCTCGAGGAGGTGCCGGAGCTGCTCGACGGCATCGGCCGCGACGAGGTGGAAGTCGTCGATCACCAGGCGAACGCGCCGCCCGAGGGCGATGTCGTCGACCAGCAAGCTCTCCAACGCGTCCGCGGACACGGCCCGGTCGAGCGTCATCGCGTCGGCCGCGACCACCCCGAAGTCCGGCTCGACCCGTTGGACGGCAGCGATCACACCACGCCAGAATCGGATCGGGTCGACGTCCCCTCGGTCGGCGGACAACCATGCAGCGTCCCCGTCGACGCCGACGGACTCGAACCAGGTGCCAAGCAGCCACGACTTGCCCGAGCCGGGCGACCCGCTCACGACGGTGAGCGGCAGATCGTCCGCAGCGGCGATCCGCTCGACGAGCGCCCTCCGCTCGACCAAGGTCGCCTGCGGTCGGGCCGGGAGGAACTTCGTCGGGGCGAACACCGCGGGCCGAGACGTGGCCGGCAACCTGTGGCGACCGCTGGAACCCATCGCATCTCAGCGTACGGGATGACGGCTGCGCGGGTGATGGGTGCGGACGTGGCAGGTGCCACCTGGGCCCCGTCCAGCGCAGGATTACCCCCACCGGGGTGATCCTGCGGCGACCGGGGCCAGCCCATCGTGGGTCTCTCGCCGCGCCGGACGTCGGGTCGCGGCACGTCATCGACAAGGAGCTCACGTGGCCGAGGGCAACAAGCCGAACATCCTGGTGATCTGGGGAGACGACATCGGTGTCTCCAACCTCAGCTGCTACAGCAGCGGGATGATGGGGTACCGCACCCCCAACATCGACCGCATCGCGAACGAGGGCGTCCGGTTCACCGACTACTACGGCGAGCAGAGCTGCACCGCTGGCCGCGCGGCCTTCATCTGCGGCCAGAACCCCTACCGCACCGGTCTCACCAAGGTCGGCATGCCCGGCGCGACGCTCGGCCTGAAGGAGTCCGACCCGACCATCGCCACGGCCTTGAAGGCCCTCGGGTACACAACGGGCCAGTTCGGCAAGACCCACCTCGGTGACCGCGACGAGCACCTGCCCACCAACCACGGCTTCGACGAGTTCTTCGGCAACCTCTACCACCTCAACGCCGAAGAGGAGCCCGAGCACCCCGACTACCCGAGCGAGGAGGAGTTCCCGAACTTCAAGAAGCGTTTCGGCCCTCGCGGTGTGATCCACAGCTACGCCGACGGCCGCATCGAGGACACCGGCCCGCTCACCAAGAAGCGGATGGAGACCATCGACGACGAGGTGACGGCACATGCCAAGCGGTTCATCGGTGAGGCCGTCGCCAGCGAGACCCCGTTCTTCGCCTGGGTGAACACGACGCACATGCACTTCCGCACCCACGTGAAGCCCGAGAGCCGAGGCCAGGCCGGCCGCTGGCAGAGCGAGTACCACGACGCGATGATCGACCACGACAAGCTCGTCGGCGATCTGCTCGCCTTCCTCGACGAGCACGGCCTCGCCGAGAACACCATCGTCATGTACAGCACCGACAACGGACCGCACATGAACACCTGGCCGGATGCCGGCATGACCCCGTTCCGCAACGAGAAGAACTCGTGCTGGGAGGGCGCCTACCGCGTGCCGGCGCTGCTCCGCTGGCCCGGCCGGATCCCTGCAGGCACGGTGCTGAACGGCATCGCCAGCCACAACGACTGGTTCGTCACCTTCCTCGCCGCCGCAGGCAACCCGGACATCGCCGACCAGCTCAAGGCCGGGACCGAGCTGAACGGCCGGCAGTACAAGGTGCACCTCGACGGCCACAACCAGCTCGACTACATCACCGGCGCTGCCGACAAGAGCCCTCGCCAGCACTTCTTCTACGTCTCCGACGACGGTGACCTCACCGCCTTGCGCTACGACAACTGGAAGTTCGTCTTCCTCGAGCAGCGCGCCACCGGGACGTTGCAGGTCTGGATGGAGCCCTACACCGAGCTGCGCATCCCGAAGATCTTCAACCTGCGCACCGACCCCTACGAGCGTGCGGACCAGACGTCGAACACCTACTTCGACTGGATGATCGACCGTGCGTGGCTCGTCATCCCCGCCCAGGCGCTCGTGGCGCAGATGATGCAGTCCCTGGTCGAGTTCCCGCCCTCGCAGAAGTCGGCGAGCTTCACGATCGGCCAGCTCATGCAGAAGCTCGAGGCTGGGCTTCCCAGCTCCTAGGTGAGATGAGAGCCCTGCGCGGTGAGACGATGGTCGAGATCCCAGCAGGCACCTACCTGCTGGGATCCGACGACCACTACCCCGAAGAGGGGCCGACCCACCGCGTATCGGTCGACGCGTTCGCGATCGACCATGTCCCGGTGACCAACGCAGACTTCGCCGAGTTCGTCACCGAGACGGGCTACGTGAGCGTCGCCGAGCGCCCGCTCGACCCGGCCGACTACCCGGGCGCACCGTTGGAGAACCTCGTCCCCGGCTCTCTCGTCTTCGTGCCCACACCGGGCCCGGTCGATCTCCGCCACCTGTCGCAGTGGTGGGTGTGGACGCCGCATGCGTGCTGGCACCGGCCCGAGGGCTTCGGTTCGTCCATCGATCGTCGCCTCGACCACCCCGTGGTGCACGTCGCCCACGAAGACGCCGTCGCGTATGCGGCCTGGGCCGGCAAGCGCCTGCCCAGCGAGGCCGAGTGGGAGATCGCGGCACGCGGCGGGCTCGTCGGCATGCCCTTCGTCTGGGGGTCTCATCCGGACTCGGCCGAACGACCGCTCGCCAACTACTTCCGCGGCGACTTCCCGTGGCGCGCCGATGCAGGTTCGGGCGCCCCCACGCCGGTCGGCTCCTACCCGCCCAATGGCTACGGCCTCAACGCC
>DAINND010000014.1:16753-19178 GCA_036736065.1 Ilumatobacteraceae bacterium | reverse complement strand
AGCAGCCGGATCGCCTTGTGCAGCTCGGCCATGTCGAAGGGCAGGTCGGCATCGGTGTAGCGCACGAGGTCGCCGGTGGCCGTGGCGAACCCGGTCTTCATCGACCCGCCGAGCTTGCGGTTGACCGGGTGGTGGACGACCTTGCCGTGCGGGTCCGCGGCAGCGAGCTCGTCGGCGAGCTTCGGCGTGTTGTCCGTCGACGCGTCGTCCACGACGATCAACTCGTAGTCGGCGATGGTGCCGGCTGCCACGAGCTCGTCGGCGACCTCCTTGGCCGCACCGATCGTGCGCTCGATGTAGGCCTCCTCGTTCCACATGGGGAAGAAGATGCTGAGCGTCTCGGTTGACGCAGCCGAGGGGGTCCGTGCCGCCACCCGCAAAAGGGTACCGGCTCGGCCGCAGGAGCGGCGGTCGTCGGCACCGATACGATCGGGATGGTGAGCCTCCCACCGCCTCCCCCGCCGCCGACCGGCCCGGCGCCGGTGCCGGCATGGGTGCCCGCCCCGAGGCCGCCGGCCCGACCGGGCACGCTCACCACCGGCTGGCGCGTGGCCACCGCGGTCGGATGGGGTGGCGTGCTGCTCGGGATCGCCGCTGTGTGGGACAGCTCGCGCACGCTCGGCCTGGCCACGTGGTGGCTCGGCGCGTCGTCGGAGCCTCGACCGTTCGTCGTCCAGCTCCTGCCATCGGCGATCGCCCTCGTCGTGATCGTGGCCGCCCTGCGCAACGTGCGGTTCGTGCCCTTCGTCGGGATCGCCGCGGCTGCGGCGCTCGCCGTGGTCGGGCTGGTCGACCTGGGCAGCTACCCCCGTTTCGGCTGGATCGAGCTCGCACTCGCCGCCGCCGGGATGCTCGTCAGCATCGCCTCCTTCGCAGGCCTGCAGCGACGTGCCCCATCGGCCGCTGACCGTCCTGGCGGGTCGGGGTAACGTTCGCCCATCCGGCATCTCGCGCCGGTGGACGGGGGACAGCCATGCGGACCATCAAGCACCCGCTGTCGGGGGCGCTCTACGACCTCACACCGAACGGCCGGATCGAGGTCACCCTGCAGGGCCGCCGCGGCCTGTTCACCGAGCACGGCGTCTGGTTGGAGGGCGAGATCCGCCAGGCCGACCCGCACCTGTGCCTGTGGATCGCCGGCCGACAGATGACCAACCGCTTCCGCGAGGCCGCCGAGGCGCCCCGCGACGATGGCGTCCGCACTGCAGACACCCGCACCACGGACAGGGGAGACGCACGATGACGATCACCGATCGACCCGGCACGACCGGGCCCGGCGCGGCGCGCGCGCCCGGCATCTCCTACCAGGACCTGCTCGACACCGACAGCCGACCAGAGGCCGTGCCGGACGTGCTGCGCTGGCAGCACTGGGCCCACCTCGGCGACGACGACATCCCCCTCGAGCGGTACACGAGCCGCGCCTTCCACGAGCTCGAGCGCGAGCGGATGTGGAAGCGCGTCTGGCAGATGGCCTGCCGCGAGGAGGAGCTGCCCACCGTCGGCGACACGGTCGTCTACGACATCTGCGACACCTCGATCCTGCTCGTGCGCTCGGCGCCGGACCGGATCCAGGCGTACTACAACGCATGCCTCCACCGCGGCCGGCAGCTGCGCGACCAGGACGGTCCGGTGCGCGAGCTGCGCTGCGCGTTCCACGGGTTCTGCTGGAACCTCGACGGCACCATGAAGCAGGTTCCCTGCCAGTGGGACTTCCAGCACGTGGAGCCGAGCGAGTGGAGCCTGCCCGAGGTGCGCGTCGCCACGTGGGGCGGCTTCGTCTTCGTCAACCTCGACCCGGATGCGGAGCCGCTCGAGGCCTTCCTCGGCGACCTCCCGCAGCACTTCGCCAAGTGGCCGCTCGAGGAGCGCTACATCTCCGCCCACGTCGCCCGGATCTTCCCGACCAACTGGAAGGTGGTGCAGGAGGCGTTCATGGAGGCGTTCCACGTCGTGGCCACCCACCCGCAGCTGCTGGCCGGGATCGGCGACGCCAACAGCCAGTACGACTGGTGGGGCAACTTCAGCCGGGCGATCACGCCGAACGGCACCCCGAGCCCGCACCTGTCGTGGCAGCCGACCGAGCAGGAGATGTTCGACGCGATGAGCGACCGGCGGCTCGACGAGCCACCGATCGTCGCGCTCGGAGACGGGATGACGGCGCGCGGCGTCGCGGGGACGGGCGGGCGGATGCGCCTGGCCGGCGTGCTGGGCGAGCGCGCCGAGCAGCTGAGCGACGCCGAGCTGGCCGACAGCTTCTACTACACGCTGTTCCCGAACCTGCACCCCTGGGGCGCCTACAACCGCATCTGCTACCGGTTCCGGCCGTACCAGGACCGCCACGACATGTCGGTCATGGAGTGCTACTTCCTCGAGCCCTTCGATCCGGCCTCAGGCGCCGCCGTGTAGCCGCCGATCAGGCCTGGCG
>DAINND010000014.1:0-16743 GCA_036736065.1 Ilumatobacteraceae bacterium | reverse complement strand
CCAGGACTGGACCGACGCCGCCGATCCCCGGAAGCTCGCGCGCGTGGTCAACCAGGACACGGTCAACCTGCCGAACGTGCAGAAGGGTTTGTCGTCGATGCGCAAGGGCATCACGCTGGCCACCTACCAGGAGACGAAGATCCGCCACTTCCACTGGCTGCTCGGCCAGTGGGTCGATCGCGGGTGAGCAGTTCACCACGGCCGCGGCGCGGGTAGCGTCGGCGCTCATGTCGAAGGTCCTCACCTCTCTGCCCGTCGGCGAACGGGTCGGGATCGCCTTCAGCGGCGGTCTCGACACCTCGGCCGCAGTGGCCTGGATGCGCGAGAAGGGGGCGATCCCCTACTGCTACACGGCCGACCTCGGCCAGTACGACGAGGACGACCTCGCCGGCGTGCCCGACCGCGCCAAGCAGTACGGCGCCGAGGAGGCCCGGCTCGTCGACTGCCGCACCGAGCTCGTGCACGAGGGGCTCGTGGCGCTGCAGTGCGGCGCGTTCCATATCACCACCGCCGGCAAGACCTACTTCAACACCACCCCGCTCGGGCGGGCCGTCACCGGCACGCTGCTCGTGCAGGCGATGAAGGACGACGGCGTCGACATCTGGGGTGACGGCAGCACCTACAAGGGCAACGACATCGAGCGCTTCTACCGGTACGGCCTGTTGGTGAACCCCGGCCTGCGCATCTACAAGCCATGGCTCGACGACGCGTTCGTCACCGAGCTCGGCGGCCGGGCCGAGATGAGCGAGTTCCTCGTCGCGCGGGACCTGCCCTACCGGGCCAGCAAGGAGAAGGCCTACAGCACCGACGCCAACATCTGGGGTGCCACCCACGAGGCCAAGCTGCTCGAGGAACTGGGCACGTCGATGGACATCGTCGAGCCGATCATGGGCGTCGCCCACTACCGCGACGACGTGGCGATCGCCACCGAGACCGTGTCGGTGCGGTTCCACGAGGGGTGGCCGGTGGCGATCAACGGCCAGGAGTTCCCCGATCAGGTGGCGCTCGTGATGGAGGCGAACGCGATCGGCGGTCGCCACGGCCTCGGCATGTGCGACCAGATCGAGAACCGGATCATCGAGGCCAAGAGCCGCGGCATCTACGAGGCCCCCGGCCTGGCCCTGCTGCACATCGCCTACGAGCGGCTCGTGAGCGGCATCCACAACGAGAACACCATCGAGAACTACCGCACGATGGGGCGGCGCCTCGGTCGCCTGCTCTACGAGGGCCGCTGGTTCGACCCGCAGAGCCTGATGCTGCGCGAGCCGCTCGTGCGCTGGGTGGGCTCGGCCGTCACCGGCGAGGTCACCCTGCGCCTGCGGCGCGGTGACGACTACACGGTCCTCGACACCACCAGCCCCAACCTCACCTACGCGCCGGAGCGGCTGAGCATGGAACGCGTCGAGGACGCCCCCTTCGGCCCGCTCGACCGCATCGGCCAGCTCACCATGCGCAACCTCGACATCGCCGACACCACGGCCAAGCTCGAGATCTACCGCGGCGCGGGCACCCTGGGCGCAGGTGGCCTGTTGGCCATCGAGTCGGCCGACTGACCCGACGCGGACGGTGTGATGCGGGTCGCTCCGCATCGGTCGGCGCTCGATCGTCGGATGATCAGCCCGCGGTCAGCTCTGCGAGCAGCCCTGCGGTGAGACGCACCCGGTCGACCATGGTGTCGACGAGCACGTACTCGTGGTCGGCGTGCGCTCCACCGCCGACAGCGCCCATCCCGTCGAGCGTGGGGATCCCGAGCGCTGCGGTGAAGTTGCCGTCGCTCCCGCCGCCGACGGCGACACCCTGCACCGGCGCGAGCCCGTTCCGGGCGGCGACCCGCTCGGCCACCGGGAACAGCTCCGCCGAGGCCGACGGGTGCATCGGCGGCCGGTTCAAGCCGCCGCGGACCTCGATGAGCGCGCCGGGCACCGAGGTGCCGAGCGAGGCCATCGCCGCCTCCAGCCGCTCCTGCTCGGCCGGTTCGGTGACGCGCACGTCGACCAGGACGCGGGTCTGGGCCGCCACGACGTAGTCGGCCGCGCCCGCAGGAGCGACCGTCGGCGTGACCGTCGTGCCGTGTTTTTTTTTTAATTATTTGGCGATCACCGAGATCAACTCCGCGGCGGCGACGAGTGAGTTGATCCCCTTCTCCGGCTCGAGGCCGGCGTGCGCGGCCTTGCCGTGCACGATCACCTCGAACGTCCCCACACCCTTGCGACCGGTCTTCAGGGCACCACCGGCGGCGCTCGGCTCGAACACGAGCACCCGACCGCAGGCGGCCGCCCGCTCCTCGATGAGCGCCCGCGACGTCGATGAGCCCACCTCCTCGTCGGACGTGATCAGGATCTCGACACCCGACCTGTCGTCGAGCGCAGCCACGGCGTGGAGCGCCTGCACGATGCCGCCCTTCATGTCGAACACACACGGCCCGGTCGCTCGGCCGTCGGAGATCGCGAAGGGCCGCGCGGCGACCGTGCCGCTCGGGAACACGGTGTCGTGATGGCCGATGATGAGCACCTTGGGGGACGGGCCTCCCTTCCAGTGCACGTGCGGGCCGGCGGGCCCCGGCACGATGACGGGCCGGCTGCCGAGGCGCCGCTCGATCAACTCGGCGAGCACCTCCGCCGAGCGGGTGAGCGCCGCCACATCGTTGGAGGGGGACTCGGTGTCGACGAGCAGCCGCAGGTCGTCGAGGAGTGCAGTGAGATCCATGGTCCCCCATTCTGCCTGCCAGACTCGCGCCGTGACCGCTCCCCGCACGATCCTGCCCCTCGTCGTCGTCCTCGGCCTGACCGTGGCCGCGTGCTCCGACGGCGGGCCGTCGACTGCCGTCCTCACGAGCGCCGAGTCGACCGCGCCCGCCCCGGCCGAGACAGGCGCGCCGAGCACCACGCTCGCCCTCGCACCAGCGGCGTTCACGGTGCAGCCGGGCACCGAGCAGGTCGCCGTGCTCGACGCCGAGCCCGGCAGCACCCTGGTGCTCATGGGGCTCAACGGCGCCGGTGTCGGCGGGACCGTCGACGAACAGGGGTCGCTGCTGTTCCGCGACGTCACGCCCGGCGGCGGCTACACGATCGTCTCGGCGAGGGAGCAGTCCGCGAGGTTCGAGGTCGCCGCGCCGGACGACCACCCCACTGCGGAGTGGTACGCCGACCAGGAGCCGCTGCCCGCGGGAGGCTTCGGCTACCTCACCACCCGTGACGGGACGACGCTCAGTGTCAACGTCGTCCTGCCCGGGCCCGCCGAGGAAGGGCCCTACCCGACCGTGGTCGAGTACAGCGGCTACCAACCGCGCGACCCCGAGAGCGCCGCGTTCGCCCAGATCTACACGGCCCTCGGCTTCGCCTACGTGGGCGTGAACATGCGCGGAACCGGGTGCAGCGGGGGCTCGTTCCGGTTCTTCGAGACGGCACAGAGCCTCGACGGCTACGACGTGATCGAGACCGTCGCCGCCCAGCCCTGGGTGCAGGGCGGCAAGGTGGGCATGGTGGGCATCTCGTACCCGGGCATCAGCCAGCTCTTCGTGGCTGCGACCACACCCCCCAGCCTTGCGGCGATCACACCGCTCAGCGTGCTCGACGACTCGTTCCGGGCGACGCTCTACCCGGGAGGCATCCTCAACACCGGCTTCGCCGTCGAGTGGACCCAGCAGCGCGTCGACGAGGCCCGTCCGTTCGGGCAGGCCGGGACCGAGGCCCGGGCCGAGCCCGGCGACACCGAGTGCGCGGCCAACCAGCGCCCGCGCCTGCAGAACCCCGATCTCGTCGCCGAGATCGGCGACAACCCCTACTACCCGCCCGAGCTCGGCGACTCGCTCGCGCCGATCACCTTCGTCGACCGCATCACGGTGCCGGTGTTCCTGGCCGGCGCCTGGCAGGACGAGCAGACCGGCGGGCACTTCCCGCGCATGCTCGACCGCTTCACCGCTGCCCGCGACCTGTTCGTCACCGTGGTCAACGGTGGTCACACCGAGGCGCTCAGCCCGGCGGTGCTCGCCCGCTACGTCGAGTTCCTCCAGCTCTACGTGGGCGAGCAGGTGCCCGACCTGACAGCCGCCAACGGCATCGTGCCCGTCGTGGCCGGGACCATCTTCGGCACGGGCGAGGTGCCCACCGACTGGCCGAACCGCTTCACCGGGCTCAGCTACGGCGAGGCGCTGGCCCGCTTCGAGTCCGAGCCGGCCGTGCGCGTGCTGCTCGAGCACGGCGCCGCCGACGGGTGGCCGGCGGGGTCGCCGGTGCCGCGCGCGACGCTCGAGTTCGACCGTTGGCCCGTGCCTGAGGCCGTGCCCACCACCTGGGCGCTCGGCGCCGACGGCCGCCTGCTCGCCGATCCGGGTGCAGCCAGCGGCGAGAGCAGGTACGCCGCCGACCCCACGGCGCTCCCCCCGACCTACTACTCGGGTGGTGGCTCGGAGATCTGGCGCGCCGACGCGACCTACGAGTGGCAACCGATCCCCGAGGGGACCGGCCTCGGGTTCGTCACCGACCCGCTCACCGACGACGTGCTCCATGTCGGCCCCGGATCGGTCGACCTGTGGATCAACGTCGACGCCGACGACACCGACCTCGAGGTGACCCTGAGCGAGGTTCGCCCCGACGGCACCGAGGTGTACGTGCAGAGCGGCTGGCTGCGCGCCAGCCAGCGGGCCCTCGACGAGGCGGCGAGCAGCGTGGTCGACCCGGTCCACACCCATCTCGAAGCCGACGCGGCCCCGCTGCCGGAGGGCGAGTTCACCGAGGTGCGGGTGGCGCTGTTCCCCGTGGCCCACCTGTTCCGCGCCGGGAGCCGGCTGCGCCTGACGATCGACGCGCCCGGCAACAGCCGACCTGTCTGGGAGCTCGAGTCCATCTCGGCCGGCGAGACCGTCACCGTCGGCCACGACCCGGCACGCCCGTCGCGCCTCGTGCTGTCCGTGGTGCCCGACATCGACGCGGACATCCCTGCGTCCCCGCCGGCTTGTGGCGCGCTGCGCGCCCAGCCCTGTCGGCCGTGGGTGCCGGCCGCGAACGGAGGCTGACGGTGGCCGGCTCGACGAGCCAGCGCGAGGAGCTCGCCGCGTTCTTGCGCGCCCGCCGCAATGCGCTCACACCGGCCGAGGTCGGCCTCCCCGCCGGGCGGGCGCGGCGCACGCCCGGCCTGCGCCGCGAGGAGGTCGCGTTGCTGGCCGGTGTCTCGGTCACCTGGTACACCTGGCTCGAGCAGGGCCGTCGGATCAACGTGTCCGCCGATGTGCTCGAGGCGCTCGCCCGCGCGTTGCGGCTCGATGACGCCGGCCGCCATCACCTCCTCACGCTCGCCGTGCGGCAGCCGAGCAACCCGGTCGACGAGGTCAGCGACGCCCCGGACGCCCTCGTGCGCCTGATCGCCGCCATGGAGCCGGCCCCCGCGTACGTCCTCGGGCCGCGCTGGGAGATCCTCGCCTGGAACCAGGCCCAGGCGCGCCTGTCGCCGCAGCTCGAGCGGCTCGAGGCGCCGCAACGCAACCTCCTGTGGGTCATCTTCGCCGACCCGGCCGCGCGCGACCTGCTCGTCGACTGGCCGACGCAGGCGCGTCGCATCCTCGCCGAGTTCCGCGCCGGCACGGCGACGTTGCGCGACGACGCCCAGGTGGCGACGCTCGTCGACGACCTGCTCGGCCGCAGCGAGGAGTTCGCCGCATGGTGGCCGCAGCTCGACGTCGCCCAGTTCCAGACCCGGCTGCGCGCCTACCGCCACCCACGCGCCGGCGAGCTCGTGTTCGAGTACCAGCAACTGACGCCGAGCGAATGGCCGAGCCTACGGGTGTGCGTGCAGCTGCCCGTGCCGGGCGACGACAGCGCCGAACGGCTCGCCGCCTGGCGCGAGATCGCCTGACGGCCCTCGGCGCTCAGCCCGTCGATCGTTCCCGGTCGGTGGCCGTGTCGGGATCGACCAGCCGCAGACCGACTCCTCCGGATCCCGTCCCGAACGCCTGGCGCCGCCGCGGGCCGGGCCTCGCGAGCAGCCACACCAACAGCACGCTGATCAACTCCGGGATGTGGACCGCCTCGCCGAGCAAGGGCACATTCCCCTCGACGAGATCGACCACCGCCGTGATCAGCAACGCGCCTGCCAGCACGATCGACACCGGCAGCACGGTGCGCGCACGCGCCGGACGCACGGACACCACGAGCAGCGCCACCCCGTAGGCGATGCTGAACGCGCTCAGGTGTCGCCCGTCATGCACGGCGCTCCCCTCCCCTGCTGCGACGAGCGCCGGCACCGACAACACGATCACCTCGAGCGCCACGACGAGCAGCAACACCCGGGCGAGGCCCCATGCGCTCGCCCTGTCGGCAACCGCGGCGAGTTTCGAGACGCGCCGCGACAGGTCGGGCATCGGCGCCGCCTCGACCACCAGGGCCCGCCTGCGGCTCCCCTCGATCGACGCGGCGAACGCGCGACATGACGCGCACGAGCGCAGGTGCGCGTCGACGAGACGCTGATCGAGCCCGGGCTCCTCACCGTCGGCGAGAGCCGAGAGCGCATCGCGCCACGGATCACACTCCATGGTCGACAAGTCGCTCGGCGGCCGCGATTGGTTCCCGGCCACGAGGTGACCAACGTCCCTTGGAGGCCTGCCGGGTGGCTTGTCACACTGGCCGGGTGACGATCGACCCGCTCCGGCCACTGCTCGACGCAGCTACCGAAGGTGACGACCGCGCAGTCGCCGAGCTGGTGCGGCGGACCCAACCGGCGGTGTGGCGCCTGTGCCTGGCTCTCGGGTCGGTCGGTGAGGTGGAGGACCTCGTGCAGGAGACCTACCTCCGAGCACTTCGGGGCGCGACCGGCTACCGCGGCGAGGCACCGGTCGAGGCCTGGCTGCTCGGTGTCGCGAGGCACGTCTGCGCCGACCACGTGCGCCGCCGCCAGCGCCACCGCCGTCTCGTCGACCGCGTCAGCCGATCGATGTCGAGCGCACCGCGGACCGTCGACTCGAGTGGAGCCCTCAGCGACCTCGTCGAGCGGCTCCACCCCGACCGCCGCGACGCCTTCGTGCTGACCCAGATGGTCGGGCTCTCCTACGAAGAGGCCGCCGCCGTGCTCGGCTGCCCGATCGGCACCATCCGCTCGCGCGTCGCCCGAGCCCGTGACGACCTGCTCACCGCGCTGCGCGCCGCCGAGGCCCGCTGAGATGCGGACGATGCGGGCAGCCGCGGCGTTCGCGCTCGTCACCGCTGCGCTGATCGCAGCCTGCGGTGGCGACTCGACCACAGCGCCGACGGTGTCGCTCACGCCGGCGCAGCGCCTCGGCCTCGAGGCCGCCCAGCACGCCGGCTGCGCCAGTTGCCACGGCGCAGACTTCGCAGGTGGCGTCGGGCCGGGCTGGTTCGGGCTGGCCGGGTCCGAGCGCCCGCTCGTCGACGGCTCCACCGTGGTGGCCGACCGGGCCTATCTCATCGAATCGATCGCCGATCCCTCAGCCAAGCGGGTCGCCGGGTACTCGCTGATGATGCCCGGGAACTCGCTGTCCGACACCGAGATCGACCAGATCGTCGACTACATCGAAGCACTCGGCTGAACGACCGGCCGGGCGAGCGCCACGAGCCACGCCACGGCGCACCAGGCCACGCCGACAGCGGCCACGAGCACGAAGGCAGTGGCCCCACGGTCGAGCCAGGCCGGCGCGTCCGTCGGAAGCACGGCTCGCCACAGCCCCGAACGCCGCCGAACGGCCCACACGACGAGCTCCGTGGCCGCGACCAGCAGCGCGCCCGATGCCACGAACGCCATCGGCGGTCGACGCCGCATCGCGCCCACTGCGACGAGGCAGGCCACCGAGGCGGTCGCCGGCAGCATCCACTCGATCGGGTGCGGCCCGGTGGCGGCCGGCAGCGAGCGATGCTGCCACGCACCGATCACGAGCGCCGCAGCAGCAGCGAGCCCGCCGACGATCGGCGCAGCCCACCGGCGCGCGACGCACAGCAGTGCCACCACGAGACCGAGCAACGCTCCGGTTGCCGCCGGCCAGGCCGAGGGAGGCTGCTGCCACACCGAGACGACGCGCACCTCGACACGAGTGCCGTCGACCAGGAGCGGGACGATGCCGTCGACCACCTCGTCACCGGGTCCGAGGCCCATCGGCGGGGCGGCCCCCATCCAATGCGTCCGGTGGTCGTGCCACGCCCAGGATCCGTCAGCCGCGACCTCGACCCACCTCGGCGGGAGGTCGGCCCCAACACCGCCGGGGAGCCGACCCGACGGGAAGCGTTCCCGGCTGAGCGCCCAGCTCGGGCTGGCCTGGTTCTCCTCGACACGACCGTCCGGGTAGACGCGGACGAACGGCTCGGACTGGTATCCGAGGACCATCACCTCGTGACCGGGGACGACACGGAGACGGACGAACGCATCCCCGCCGACGATGTCGACCTCGACGGCGTCCACGGCAGGGGTGACCGAGACGACGCGGCTCTGGTAGTCGGTGGGCTCGGCGCCATCGGCGCGCGCCGCGCCCGGGGCCGCCATCACCAGCGCGACCCCGACGGCAAGCGCGGCACATGGTCGACGGACGTCCACGGTGGTGCAGGTCGCCGATACGGCCCGCGGAGTTCCCGAACCCGACGAACGTCCCGGCGGCGATGTGCCGAACGTCCCGGACGGCGGCACGCCGGTGCCGTCACGCTGGGAGCCGACAGGAGAGGCGCCGGCGGGAACTATCCGAGGCCTTCCGGCGACCTTCCTGACGACCCACGCCGAAAGGAACCCCCATGACCCGTCGAATCGCCCTCAGCATGCTCGCCGGCGCCGTGCTCGTGCTGTCCGCCTGCGGATCCGACGACGGTGGCACCGGCAGCACCGTCACCGTTGCCCCGGCACCGGAGACGTCCGCAGCAGCAGCAGGCATCACGATCGAAGGTGCATGGGCTCGCAACAGCCCGATGATGGCCACGGCGGGAGCCGCGTACATGACCATCACCAGCAGCGCTGCCGACAAGCTCGTGGGCGCCTCGGTCGACGCATCGGTCGCAGGCGTGGTCGAGATCCACGAGACGCGGATGGTCGACGGCGGCATGGGCAGCGACACCACGATGATGATGGGTGGCGACACGACGATGCCGGGCATGGGGGCCATGGAGATGGTGCCCGTCGACAGCCTCGATCTCCCCGCCGGCACGGCGGTCGAGCTCGCTCCTGGCGGCTACCACCTGATGCTGCTCGACCTCGCCGCACCACTCGAGCTCGGGTCGACCTTCACGATCACGCTCCGGTTCGAACAGGCCGGCGAGCGCCCCGTCGAAGTCGTCGTCGCCGACTCGGCCCCGTGAGGCACCTGCGCCGCCCCGGATCAGCCCGCCGCCGCACGCTCCGCGGCGTGGCAGCGGTGCTCGTCCTGGCCGGCGCGGCCTGCGGTTCGTCACCCGACACCGATGCGCTGCCTGGCGTGGAGCTGAGCAGCCTCGACGGCTCCTCGACCCTTCGCGCCGACGGCATCACCGGGCCCGCCGTGATCAACCTGTGGGCGACCTGGTGCGGGCCGTGCCGCACCGAGCTCCCGGCGTTCGAGGCCGTGCACGTCGAGCTGGCCGACCAGGTGCGCTTCGTCGGCGTCAACCAGGGCGACGAGGGTGGCCCGGCATCGGAGTTCCTCGATGAGGTGGGGGTCACCTTCGAGCAGTACCTCGACGTCGACGGTGAGCTCTCCGACGTCTTGTCCATCACCGGGCTGCCCGCCACGGTGTTCGTCGCCGCCGACGGTTCGACGGAGCTGCACTCCGGGGCGCTCGACGAAGGGGAGCTGCTCGAGCTGATCGACAGCTACCTCGGCGGCACTCCGTGACGGTGAGCACGAAGTCCTCGTCGGGGTTCAACGTGCAGTCACCGATGAAGGTCCCCGGCGTCGAGAACCGGTAGACGAGCGTCGAGTTGGCGAGCACGTAGAACGTGCCCATCGTGTGGCCGCGGTCGTCGTTGTTGACGAGGCGGATCGTCTCGCCGACCCGCACATCGAGCGAGGTCGGGAACACCGCAGGCCTGGCTCCTGAGTCGATCATCGCACCGGTGCCGGCGGGGATCACGTACTCGTAGTCGTAGGGCCCCGGCACGGTGGTGACCGGTACTCGCTCGCCGGTCGCCGGACCGCCGCTGCCGCAGGCCGCGGCTCCGAGCACGGCGAGGGCCACGACGGAAATGGCCGCCAGTCGCCGCCTGCGTGCACTGCGCATCATGGCGCCACCTCGGCGAGGAGCGCCTCGAGATCGAGGCGCAGGTCGTCGGCGTCCACGCCGAAGGGCCAGGTCAGCGTGACCGTGCCGCTCGGGTCGACGACGTACATCGCCGGGGAGTGGGTGACGTCGACCCTGCCGTCGTCGGCGGTCGTGACCGAGTAGGTCGCGCCGAACGCGTCCGCAGCAGCGCGCAACTCGGCCGGATCGTCGGTGCGCAGCGCGTGGGCGCCGGGCACGAAGCTCTGCACGTAGCCGGTGAGCACCTCGGCGGTGTCGCGATCGGGGTCGACCGTCACCATCGCGAGATCGACCTTCGACGCATCGTCGCCGAGGTCGCGCAGTGCCCGGCGCAGGTCCGCCAGCGTGGTGGGGCACACATCGGGGCACGAGGTGAAGCCGAAGTAGGTGACGAGCAGCTCGCCCGGCGCGGCACGCAGCGCCATCTCCCGGCCACCGTTGCTGGCATCGGGCAGGGAGATCTCACCCACGGGCTGGCCCGGCAGGTTGCGATATCCGACGAACTCGCGTGTTGCGGGTGCGTCGCCGCCACAGGCAACGATGACGATGCACAACGCCGCCGCACACACGCCGCCGACGAGTCGGTGGTGCAGACGCATGGCCCCATCGTAGGGACCGGGAGCCGGACCTCACCCGGGCCGAAAGGCCCGAACCCTCGCTCGGCTGACATACAGTCCGAGCCACACGGCCACCGGGCCGCGCACTCGAGGAGCCCTGATGCGACCTGCGCTGCACCCCGACACCGATCCTGCCGAGGTGGGCGTCGATCCCGTCCGGCTCCGGCGGCTCGACGAGCTCCTCGCCGGGTACGTCGAGCGGGGCCAGCTCGCCGGCTGCCAGGTGGCGCTCAGCCGCCACGGTCGGCTCATCCACGTCGCGAACCTCGGCCGACGCGACCTCGAGCGCGACCTGCCGGTCACCGACGACACGATCTGGCGCATCTATTCGATGACCAAGCCGATCACCTCGGTGCTCGCGCTGCAGCTCTGGGAGGAGGGCCGCTTCGAGCTGAACGACCCCGTGAGCGCATACCTGCCGGAGTTCGCCGAACAGCGCGTCTGGCGCAGTGGCAGCGCCACCAACCCGGTCCTCGATCCCGTGACCGAGCCGATGCGGCTCTGGCACCTGATGACCCATACCTCCGGGCTCACCTACGGGTTCATGCACGCCCACCCCGTCGATGCCCTCTATCGCCACGCCGGGCTCGAGGCCGGGACGCCGGCCACCGACGACCTGGCTGCGCTGTGCCGCCGCCTCGCCGGGCTGCCCCTCGTGTTCCAGCCGGGCACCGAGTGGAACTACTCGATGTCGATCGATGTCCTCGGACGGGTCCTCGAGGTCGTGGCCGGGGCGCCGCTCGACGAGCTCATGCGCATTCGGCTGTTCGAACCGCTGGGCATGGTCGACACGGCGTTCTCGGTGCCTCCTGCCGAGGCTCAGCGCCTCGCGACCATCTACACCGTGCTCCCGGGCACGACGCGGCTGCACCCGCTCGGCGGGGTGACCGCCGAGGCGCTCGCTCCACCGGCTGCGCTGCTCGGCGGTGGTGGGCTCGTGTCGACGACCGCCGACTATGTGCGCTTCGCCGAGATGCTGCGCAACCGGGGCGAGCTCGACGGCACGCGCATCCTGTCGCCGCGCACCGTCGCCTATGCCACCAGGAACCACTTGCCGGGCAACGCCGACCTCTCCCGGTTCGGTCGACCGCTGTTCAGCGAGACCACCTTCGACGGCGTCGGCTTCGGCTTGCTCGGCTCGGTCACCATCGATCCGGTGGCGGCGAAGGTGCCGGGCTCTCCCGGCGACTTCGGTTGGGGAGGTGCGGCGAGCACCTACTTCTGGATCGACCCCGTCGAGGACCTCGTCTGCGTGCTGATGACCCAGCTGCTGCCCTCGAGCGCCCTGCCCCTTCGCAGCCAGCTCAAGCAGATGGTGCACCAGGCGCTGCTCACCTGATGCGGCCAACAGTCCTTTGGTCCCTTGTGGGGACAGCCGTTCGGACGACAGAGTGAGACCATGCCCATCGAATCCGTCATCATCCCCGTCGACTTCTCAGAAGCGTCGATCGCCGCGATCGGGGTGGGCCGCTCGCTCGCCACCCGCGCAGGTGCGGCCGTGGAGCTGGTGTCGGTCACGTCGGGCCGCTACGAGAACACGACAGCCGCGGCGCTGCGATCGCTCGCGACCGAGCAGGGCACCGGGCTCGGCCATCGGGTGCTGACGATCGACGACGACGACGTCGAGGGCCGCCTGGTGGCCGAGGTGCTGGCACAACCGAGGGCGCTGTGGTGCGTGGGCAGCCATGGGCGCACGGCCCTCGGCGAGCTGCTGTTCGGCAGCGTGAGCGCCGACCTCGTCCGCGATGCCGAGGTGCCGATCCTCGTGGTCGGCCCGCGGGCGGAGGACCGCACGGCGGCCGACGTGGTCGCCGTCGCGCTCGATGGCAGCGAGCACGGCGAGACGATCATGCCTGCCGTCATGCAGGTGGCTGCGGCGCTCGGTCTGCGCGTGCGGCTGCTCGAGGTCGGCCGGGCGCACGTCGAAGCCGATGTGAACGAGACCGCCTACGTCGCCCGCGGCGCCGCGCAGTTCGATGCGGCGGGCGGCATCGACTACGACGTCCTCATCGGCGACTCCGAGGACGAGCTCGTCGGCTATGTCGAACGCAGCGACGACGTGGCGATGCTGGCCATGGCGACGCGCGGCGTGCCCGCCGGAGCGCGACTGTCCGTCCCGAGCACGGCGCTGCGCGTGCTCCGGAGGGCCACGGTGCCGGTGCTCATGCTGCACCCGCCGTTGCCGCAGGCGCCGGTGTCATCCGCGCCGGTGCGCGGCGAGCTCCCCCTCGCCGACCTGCGTCACCGCGTCGTCGTGGGCGTCGACTCCCTCGCTGCCTCACGCCCGGCGATCGACTGGGCTGCTGACGAGGCGGCGCGGCGCGGCGCGATCCTGCAGGTGCTGCACACCTGGCAGATCCCGGTCGGGCCCGGCTCGATGTACGGCTACCCGATCTGGCCGGACATCGAGGCGTGCCGACAGGGTGCGCTCGAGGAGGCGGCGGCGGTGGTCGCCGCAGTGGCCGAGGAGCACCCCGAGCTGATCACCGAGACGATCGTGGCCGAGGGCGGCGCTGCGTCGGCCATCGCCACCCAGAGCGCCGGCGCCGAGATGGTGGTCCTCGGGCGCCACCACCACGGGCGCCTGGCGGCGATGCTGCTCGGCTCGGTGAGCGAATCCGCAGTGCACCGGGTCGACTGCCCGCTCGTGATCATCCCCTGCGACGAGCCGTCCTGACGCCCTCCGGCGCGTGACGGGCCGGCTCCGTCACCGTCGTGACGTCACGTCGGCCATGCCGAGCGCTGCAGCGAGTGGCGCGCGTTCATCGGTGACCGAGTCGGGGAACCGGGCCCCGGTGCCGTCGGCGAGCCGGGTCATCATCTCGAAGTTCGCGGCCACGGCGGCAGCGTCGATCATCACTGCGACGCCGTCCTGGCCGAGGCGCCCCGCCGCAGCGACCAGCTCGTGACGGGCCCGCGCGAGCTCGTCGCCGTCGCCCGCAGGCACAGCCGAGGCGAAGGCGTGCAGCTCACGGGCGAGCGGGAGGGTCGTCCCCGGACCACCGCGGCCGAGCTCGACGAGATCGACCTCGCCGTCGGCTTCCTGGCTGCTCCAACTGAGCATGCCTGCGTGTGACACCGTTCAATAGAAGCACTCACGCAGCTGCGCGACCCGGGCCGCGACGAGCTCCATCTGCGGTCTGCTCAGGGTCCCCCGAGTCCAGCGCGGGTCGACCATCTCGAGGTCGGGGATGTACTGGGCATCGGCCAGGCTCCACACACGGGCGTTCTCGGCCGGCAGCGCCGTGAACGCCTGCACCACCGCGGCACGCTCGTCGGCAGGTGCGGCCACCGGCACCCAGTTGAGCTCCGGCTGCACGACCTGCGCCGCCGTCTCGCCGGTCGGCGGCCCCGGCTGCGGTGATGGCAGCTCCCACGGATCGAGGCCTGCGGCGCGACGGAACGACCAGATCGCAGCCACCTCGCAGGTGAGGGCGACAGCCTCGACGTACGCGAGCTCGCCGATTGCCTCGGCCATCCGCCGATGCCACTCCGCCGTCAGGGTGCCACCGTGACGAGCGACCCGGTAGACCACGTCGTGCGCCGCAGCAGGCGCCAGCGCCCCGGAGGGCAGCATGCCGGGCACCGTCGACGGCGCGCCCCACGGGGCGAGCGGCTCATCGGCCTCGAGCGATCGCAGCGCAGTGGCGGCGAGCTCGACGCGCTGGGCGCCGCTCCACTGGCTGCCAGGGACGCCGATCGCAGCCCACACGGCGCGATGCACAGCATCGAGGTCGGGCCGGACGTCGACCGAGGCGCTCATCGCCCGACCCCGCCCGGGGCCAGCAGCAGCGAACGCAGACCGCGGATCACGAAGGTGGCATGGTAGTCGGGCTCCTCGACGAGCTCGATACGCGGGAAGCGGCGAGCAAGGCCGTCGAGCGACACCTCGAGCTCCTGGCGGGCCAGTGGTGCGCCGACGCAGAAGTGGATGCCCCCGCCGAACCCGATGTGTGCCGGGTCGCCCCGGCCGGCGTCGAACCGGTCGGGATCGTCGAACCGACGCGGGTCGCGCTCGGCCGCCCCGAAGAGCATGGCCACCTCCTGACCGACCTCGACGGCCTGTCCGGCGACCTCCACGCCGGGCTCGAGCACCCAGCGCTCGAACAGCTGCAGCGGCGAGTCCCAACGCAGCATCTCCTCCACCGTGGCGCGAGGTTCGACGTCACCGGAGACGACCCGCTCCCATTCCTCGCGATGCAGCATCAGGGCCCGCATCCCGTTGCCGAGGGTGTTGACCGTGGCCTCGTGGCCGGCCTCGAGCAGCACCATCGTCGTCGACACGATCTCATCCTCGGTCAACTGATCACCCTCGTCCTCGACACGGACCAGCTCACTCACGAGCAGACCGTCCGGCGCGCGCCGCTTGGCAGCGATGAGCTCCCTCGTGTAGTCGATGTACTCCCCTGCCGCCCGGTCGGCAGCGGCCCGCTGCTCGTCGGTCCCGGTGAGCTCGTACATCTTCACGATGGCGTGCGACCAGTCGAGCAGCAGCTGCGTGTCGGCCCTGGGCACGCCGAGCATCGAGCAGATCACCGCCACCGAATACGGCTGGGCGTAGTCGGCGATGAGATCGAACGACTCGAGCTGCGCGCACCGATCGAGCAACTCCGCCGAGAGCCCCTCGATCGAGGGACGCAGCGAAGTCACCGCACGTGGCGTGAAGACCTTGGCGACCAGTCGGCGCAGCCGCGTGTGGTCGGGTGGCTCGAGGCACAGCAACGACCACCGCTCATGCTCATGGAACCGGCCCCAGCGCGGGTCCGGCTCGTCGTGGCCGAGCTCGGCGTGGCTGTACCGGTGGGTGTACGACCTGCCGAACCGGCGATCGCGCAACAGCTCGTGGACATCGTGGAACCTCGTGAGCATCCACTGCCCCGTGCGCTCGTTCCAGATGATCGGCGCCGCCTCGCGCAACTCGCCGAGAACCGGGTAGGGATCGGCGATGAACGCAGGGTCGGTCGGGTCGAAGCGAGTGAGTGCGTCGTCGAGCCGGGCCACGACCCGAGCGTAGGCCGAGCGCCTCGGGCGGTCACGCCGACGTGGGCGCCTCGTCGTTGCCGCCGACGTCCCCGGAGCCGCCGGCAGCGCTCGCCACCAGCCGCGCGACCGCAGCGATCGCCGCCTCCTCCGCGGCACGAGCCTCCTCGGCAGCCCGAACAGCCTCGGCCTCCTCGTCGCTGCCGACGTACTCGTCGGGCGTGTGCAGACGGTCGGGGTCTCGGCTGTCCAGCTCGAACGCCTTCGCGTAGCCGATCTCCTCGGGGCCGAGGCCGGAGAGGTCGAACGCGCGCGACTCGACGCCGCGCGGCACGGCGCTGCCGTCCCCACCCCCGCCGAGCTGCGAGCCGGCGCCGATCTCTGGCCGCTCGCCCGGAGCGGCCGCGTCGGCGACGGCGGGCATCTGCTCCTCGAGCTCGTCGATCGTCTCCTCCGTGGTCGGCTCCTCGACCGCGTCCGGCAAGGCCTCCTCCACGACGGCGTCGAACGGCAGGACGAGCTGCTCGAAGGGGTCGGCCGGCGCTTCGTCGACGTCCGCCTCGTCGATCGACGCCTCGGCAGGTGGCGCCGCCACGGTCGCCCGACGAGCACCGAAGCGCTGGAAGAGCGCATAGGCGCCGACCACGGCGAGCCCGGCCGCCACGCCCATGCCGATGCTCTGCGTGGAGCTGGGCCCGGACGCCGGCACGACGGCGGGAAGCGACGTCGGCGACGGCTCGATCGGCGCCACCGTCGACGGTGCGGGTGCCGGTGCCGCCGTCGACGCGGTCACCTCGGACGACGCGACCGGCGCCGACGTCTCGACCGGTGCAGGCACGGTGGTGGGGACGACCGGCGGGACCACGGTGCTCGCGGCACCGATGAAGGGCCCCGTGGTCTCGTAGGTCGCCCCGTTGGCGAAGTCCGTCTCGTCGAGCCCCGGCACG
>DAINND010000013.1:0-19291 GCA_036736065.1 Ilumatobacteraceae bacterium | reverse complement strand
CGTGCAGGCCTACCGGAACGGGCTGCTCGAGCCCGGGCAGCACGTCGCGGGCGCGCTCACCGTTGCCGACCATCACCAGCAGGTCGACACCGCCGCCTGACGCCACCGACTCGAGGCAGGCCGCGAGCGCACCCTGCGGCGGGTCGAAGGTGAGCACGACGACAGCGAGCACGGCGAGCAGCGTACGACGATCGAGGGCTAGCGTGAGGCCGTGGCTGGAACCCTGTACATCACTGGCGACGAACGGGCCGACGCGCTGCTCAACACCGACGGCACGGCGCTGCTCATCGGCATGCTGCTCGACCAGCAGGTGCCGATGGAGTGGGCGTTCACCGGCCCGTCGACGCTGCGCGACCGTCTCGGCCACCTCGACGCGCAGCGGATCGCTGCCATGGGCCCGGACGAGTTCGTGGCGGTCTGCAGCGCCAAGCCGGCGATCCACCGCTTCCCCGGCTCGATGGGAGCGCGCATCCACGAGCTGTGCACCGTGCTGAGCGCCGAGTACGAGGGCCGCGGCGAGCAGGTGTGGGCCGGTGTCCGCTCGGGCGACGAGCTCTACCGACGGCTCCGCGCCCTGCCTGGCTACGGCGACGAGAAGACCCGGATCTTCATCGCCCTGCTCGCCAAGCGCATGGGCGTGCGGCCGCGCGGCTGGACCACCGCAGCCGCGCCGTTCAGCGATCGCTCACCACGCAGCGTCGCCGACATCGACTCGGCGGCGTCCCTCGCCAAGGTTCGCGAGTGGAAGAAGGCGGCCAAGGCAGCCAAGCGCGACAAGCAGGACCGTCCGCTCGGCTGAGCCGACGGCGAGCATGAGCCGACAGCCGGCCCCCGCCGCCGAAGACGTGCCGACGGCCCGACTCGCATCCACGGTCCGCACGGGCTGGCGGGCCGCCGTCCACCCGCAGCGGCTCTACCAGCGCAACGTCCGCCTGCTGTGCTCCGGCCGCGTGCTCGACCTCGGCTGCGGCGTCGGACGGCACCTCGCCCACCTGCACCCGACGAGCGTCGGTGTCGACATCGACCATGCCGCACTCACCCTGGCGCGTGCACGCGGCCTCGCGGCGCTCACGCCCGAGGAGCTCAGCGGGTCTGCACACCTGCGACCCGGCTCGTTCGACACGCTGCTGTGCTCGCATGTGCTCGAGCACCTCGCCCACGACGACGCCGTCGATCTGGTCGTTCGGCACCTTCCCTACATCCGCCCCGGTGGACGGGTGGTGGCCATCTGCCCCCAGGCGCGCGGGCAACGCAGCGATCCGACCCATGTCACCTACCTGCCCGCAGATCGACTCGTCGATCTGCTGACCCGCGCCGGGGCCGTGGTCGACCGAGTGCGCTCGTTCCCGCTCCCGTCCATGGCGGGCCGGTGGTTCACCCACAACGAGACCGTGGTCGTCGCCCACGTGCCGGACCGCTCGTGACGCGACACGCGGTGCCGACCCTTGCCGCCTGGGGCCTCTGCTCGCTCGTCGCGCTCTCGTGGGCGCTGACCGTCGGCCGCTACGGCGGGCCGGACGAACCGGCGCACGTGGTGCGCGCCGCCGCGGTCGCCAACGGCGAGCTGGTGGGCGAGCCGGCTCCCGACCTCGAGCCCGGCTACCGCTTCGTCGAAGTCCCCCGGTCGATCGCGTCGGGCGATCCGGCCTGTTACCGGCACGACGCCCGCACCGACGCGTCCTGCGCAGTGGCGAGCCCGCAGAGCGAGCCCGTCTCGGCAGCGACCTCAGCCGGCACGTTCCCACCCACCTACTACGCGGGCGTCGGCCTGGCGGCCCGACTGGTGGGCGCCGCTGACCATGCACTGGCCCACCGTGTGGTCGCAGCGATCGCCGTGGCGCTCGTCCTCGCCGTCGCCTACGCCCGGCTGCTCGCCTGGCCCGACCGCACCCGGGCGGGGCTGCTCTGGGCGGGGATCACCCCGGCGGCGTGGTTCCTCACCGGCGTGGTCAACACCAACGGCCTCGAGATCGCCCTGCTCGTGCTCGCCTGGGTCCTCGCCGCCGAACTGCTCGGAGCCGCCGCCGTGACGGTGCCTCGCCACCTGGCCGCACTCGGCGCCATCGGGGCGGTCGTCATCGCGACACGACCCGTCGCGATCACCGGCGTGATCACCATCGGCGCGACGATCCTGGTCGGTCTCCAGGCAGACCGACGACCCCGGTGGAACGACCGGGCGCTCGTCGGCGCGCTCGGCGCGGTCGGCGGCGCTGCTGCGCTCGTGCTTGCCTGGTGGGTCGCGGTCGGCGGGCAGGTCCGCGACTCACGAGGCGTCCTCGCAGATGAGGGGTGGCGGCTGCCGGAGGTGCTCGGCGGTGTTGACGACACGCTCGCCGAGGCGGTCTGGTCGCTCGGCTGGGACGAGTTCACCGCTCCGCTGGCCGTGCTGCTGGTCTGGGTGGCCCTCGCAGGGACGAGCCTCGCCGCCGGTGCGTGGGGGGGCGAGCACCGCCTCCGCCGAGCTGCCCTGGTGTGGGCGACGTGCACCGTGGCGGCGCCCATCGTGTTCGAGTTGCTCACGGCACGGCGGATCGGGCTGGTGTGGCAGGGGCGCTACAGCATCGGCGCCCTCCTCGGGGTCACCGCGCTCGGCGCCGTCGCGCTCCCTGGGCGTCTCCGCCCGGTGGCCCGGGTTGCGCCCGTCCTCGCCGCCCTCGCATCGACGGTCACGCTCTGGGTGGCGGCCAGGCGGTACATCTCGGGCGTCGACGGGTCGTGGTGGCTCGATCGCACGTCGGGCTGGTGGCCCCCGATCGGGCCCTGGCTGCCGCTCCTCGCGCACACCGCAGGGGCGCTCGCTCTCGCCATCGGGTTGACCCGGCACCGCCCACTCGTGCCGGTGGCTCCCGCCGGGTCGGCGCGATGAGCTCGGTGCAGCTGCTCGTGCCGTGCGTCGGCGACCTCGCGCTGCTCGAGCGACAGCTGCGCAGCATGGTCGCCCAACGAGACCCTGCGTGGACGGCCACCGTGGTGGCCGGGTCGGCTGCTGCCGACGACGCCGGCCCACTCGTCGAGCGGCTCGGCGACGACCGGATCACCCACGTGCCATGGGACGGCACCGTCGGGATCGGCGCCACCTGGAGCCGTGCCCTCGGGCTCGCGTCAGCGACACTCCTCGTGCTCGCCCACGACGACGACGAGTTGCTCCCCGGCTACGTCGGCTGTGTGCGTGCCGCGGCAGCGGCGGCCCCCGAGGCGACCCTGATCGTGCCGCGCGCCGCGACCGTCGACCGCGACGGCTGCTCGGCCCCAGGCCTCGTCGATCGAGTGAAGGACCGGATCGCCCCGCCGCAGCGGGGCCTCTGCGTCGAGCGCGGCCAGCGCGCCCTCGTCCGACTGATGATCGGGCAGTGGATCGTCTGCCCGGCGGTTGCGTACCGCCGGGATCTTCTCGGTGATCGACGATTCTCCACCGAGCTCGAGCAGGCACTCGACCTCGACCTGTTCGCCCGGCTCGTCCTCGACGGAGCCGCCATCGCCAGCGTTCCCGACACCGTCTATCGCTACCGGCGCCACACCTCGTCCCAGACGGCGCGCACCACCGCTGACGGCGTCCGGTTCCGCGAGGAGGCCGAGGTGCACCGCCGTGTCGCCGTCGCGGCCGACGAGCGGGGTTGGTGGGCTGCAGCGGTCATCGCCAGGGCCCGACCGACCAGCCGGGTGCACGAGGCGCTGGTCGCGACGCAGGCGTTGCGTCAGCGCCGGAGGACGCGCGCCCAGATCCGGCGCAACGGGGCGGAGTAGCGCACGAGCCGCGAGGTGCGCCAGGCCTCCTCGGCGGCGGTCAGCGCGACGACCTGCGCCCTCAGGGCCTCGATCTCGACGCGCAGTTCGTCGACCGTGCGCTGGGCGTCGGCCAGCGAAGCTCCGGTCGCGGCCAACTCGCTGCGGGCGGCGTCCCGGTCGGCGCGCAGCGCACCGCTGTCGGGCAGCACCGGCGCAGTGTCCTGATGGGGCTCGAGCAGCGACCAGTCGCCTCCCCGTCGGGCTGCTTCGATCACGAACTGGAAGGTGGTCGCCTCGGGATCGGCGAGCAGGGCGGCGACGAGATCGTCGGGGATGCGTGACCGGTCGAGCTCGATCTCGGTGCCGAAGGCTCCGGCAAGGGTGCGGCGCACTGCGACCGGCTCGAGCCCTGCCGTGCACAGCAACTCGCTGACCGACCGGCGGGTGAACCACCGCAGATGGCTGTCATCGAGCAGCCCGAGCGGCTGGTAGCGCCACTCTCCGAGCAGCAGCATCAGCCGCACGTCGACGTGGGCCGCGTTGGGGATCGACAGCAGCACCCGACCGGCGTCGGTGAGCAGACCGAGCAGGTCGGCCAGCACGCGGTCCGGATGGCGCACGTGCTCGAGCACATCGGCCAGGATGATCACGTCGAACGGGCCGCGCACCAGGCTCGACGCGTCGACGACGTCGAGGTCGCAACAGTGCACCTCGTCGAGCACTTGGCGCGCAGCGGCGACAGCCTCGGGGTCGATGTCGATCCCGACCACCTGGTTGCCGCGCTCGACGAGGTGCCTCGACACGTACCCGCTGCCGCAGCCGACCTCGAGCACCCGTCGGCCCCGCCCGGCCATCGCGATCACCAGACCGTGCGATGTGCGCTCGTCGTCGGGGTCGATCTCGAACGAGTAGGTCTTCGTCGCCCTGGCAACCTCGGCCACCGGCTCGTGCAGCCTGCTCACCGCAACCCTCGCTCCACCCAGTCGTCGCGACGCGGCTCGAGGTTCGGGTTGTAGTACGGGTCCTGCTGGAGCTGCGGCGCCCAGCGACGGGTCAGGAAGCCGTACTCCTCGGCTGTCACGGTCGGGTCGCGGGTCACGGATTCGAAGTGGTACAGCTCGGTGTGCGGTGTCCACACCTGGCGGTAGCCCGCTGCGTGGAGCTTGAGGTTGAAGTCGACGTCGTTGAAGTTGCCCGGCAGCTCGACGCACATCCCGCCGACGGCTTCGAACGCCTCGCGGCGCACCATGAGGCAGGCCGCAGTCACACCGATGCACTCCCTGTCGATGGTGAGCATGCTGAACGGGCCCGGGTCAGCGCCGTCCCAACGGAACATGATGTGGTAGGGGTCGCCGTTGTAGAGGTGCCCGCCGTGCTGCAGGCGGCCGTCGGAGAACAGCAGCTTGGCCCCCACGGCGCCGACGTCGGGCTGACGGGCGAGGCCGATCATCGGGTCGAGGAACTCCTCGGAGATGACCTCGATGTCGTCGTTCAGCAGGAGGAGCAGATCGCCACTGGCCTCGACCGCGCCGAGGTTGACCTTCTCGGCGAAGTTGAACCGCTTGTCGAACCAGACGAGCTTGGTCGGCGTGTCTCCAGCGGCGCGCACCATCGCCTCGACCCGTTCGGCGGGGGTCCAGTCGTCGACGACCAGCACGAGCTCGATGCGCCTCGAGGTGTGGGCCCGCACCGACTGGATCGCCTCGACGGCGAAGCACCGCTCGACCCCCCACACGCGCCCGACCGAGCCGCAGGTGGGGATGATGATGCTCACCAGGGGGTCGTCGGTGATGTGGCGGCGCACACGGTAGGTGCCGAGCAGCCGCCCGTGCTCGACGGTCGCGTCGAGCCCCATCCGGTCGCAATGCTCTTGGAGCGCACGACGGCCGGTCTCGTAGGCGTAGGGCTTCGCGTCAGGGTCGCCGGCCACCGACGTGGCCAGCTGCCGCCAGTGATAGAGCAGATAGGGCGCGTGCACCACGCGCCGCGCCCGCTCGACGACTCGGAGGATGAGGTCGTAGTCCTGCGAGCCCTCGAACCCCTCGCGGAACCCTCCGACCTCGTCGAGGATGTGTCGGCTGAACACCGAGAAGTGGCAGCAGTAGTTCTGCGAACGCAGCCGCTCGGGCGACCAGTCCGGCTTGTAGAAGGCGTTGACGTACCGACCGTCGGGTGCCAGTTGGTCCTCGTCGCTGTAGCAGTAGTCGAGATCCGGATGGCGTTCGATCATCACCTGCACGACTTCGAGCGCCCGCGGCACGAGCAGGTCGTCGTGGTCGAGCAACCCGACATAGTCGCCCGTCGCCCGGGCGAGGCCGTCGTTGGACGCGGCCACGATGCCGCCGTTGGCCTCGCGCTCGACCACCACGATCCGGGGGTCGTCTGCAGCTGCGCGGCGCAGGATCGGGCGGACGTGCGTCGACGGCGACGCGTCGTCGACGAGCACGAGCTCCCAGTCGGTGACCGTCTGCCGCCGGACCGACTCGATCGTCTCGCGCAGCACATCGGCCGGCGGGTCGTAGACCGGGGTGACGATCGAGAAGCGCGGCATCGCCGGGTCAGCGGCTCAATCGATCGAGCAGCCGGCCGACGACGGGGATCCGCGCCGTGTACCGACGCAGCCGGACCGTGACCTGGCGCTGGAAGAACACGCGATTGCGGCGGAGCCGGGCGACCTCGGCCTCGAGCGCCCGCTGCTGGCCGCGGGCGGTGCCGAGCTCGGCCTGCGCCCCGATGACCGCGTCGCGGGCGGCGAGCAGCTCGAGCTTCAGGGTGCGGTACGACTGCTCACTCGGCCCCACGAGCTCGCGCAACCGATCGACGTCCGCGCGGAGCCGGATCAGTTCCTCGTCATCGGGGACCCTCGACATCACGGGCTTGGGGGGCATGAGCCGTAGGATACTTGTCTGGCTCGCGCAGATCCGGGAGCCTCATCGACTCGGGGGTCGTCCATGTTCCGCCGCCGCGACCGAGCCACCAGTGACCCTGCGCCCGCCGTTCACCCGGCTGCGCCGTCGGCTCCGGTGGCACCGACGATCCTCGACAGCTACGTCCGTTCGGCCCCGACGGCGCAACTCGCGATCGACATCTTCGCCGGCGAGTGGTCGTCGGCGCTCCCCGAACGGCTCGCCGTCACCGCCGGCGCAGTGCCGCTGTTCGCCGACGACCGCATCTCGTGGCTGATCCGGCACCTCGGTGGTGGCGTGGGGTGTCGGGTCCTCGAGCTCGGCCCCCTGGAGGGTGGCCACTCGGCGATGCTCCACGACGCAGGCGCCGAGGTGCTCGCCATCGAGGGCAACACGCGGGCCTATCTCAAGTGCCTGATCGTGAAGGAGCTCCTCGGCCTCGACCGGTGCAGGTTCCTGCTCGGCGACTTCCTCGAGCATCTGCGCACCACCGATGAGCGCGCCGACCTGGTGCTCGCGAGCGGTGTGCTCTACCACGCGCCGGACCCGGTCGCGCTGCTCGAGGCGATCGCCGCCGTCACCGATCGGGTCGCCATCTGGACCCACTACTTCGACGCCGATGTCGTGGCCGCCGATCCGGCGAAGGCCCGCTTGTTCCAGAGCTCGCCCCAACAGGTCGACTGGCGCGGGCGCGCCCTGCAGCTCCATCGCCGCGCCTACCTCGAGGCTCTGCACTGGGGCGGCTTCTGCGGCGGCCCGGAGACGTCGGCGTTGTGGATGGAGCGCGACGGGCTGATGGCAGTGCTCGACGGGCTCGGCTTCTCCCGGGTCGCCGTGCAGTTCGACGACCCGCTCCACCCGAACGGGCCGTGCATCATGCTCTGCGCCGAGCGTTGACCTGGTGGCGCCGCAGCCCGTCGGTACACTCGCCACGTCATGTCTCTGCGCACGGCTGCGGCACACCGCAACCTCCTCTACCTGCTGACACTGAAGGAGCTGCGCACCCGCTACAGGCAGTCCGTGCTCGGGTGGGCGTGGAGCCTGCTCAACCCGATCACGCAGATGCTGATCTTCACGTTCGTCTTCCTCTACGTGTTCGACGCTGCGGCCCCTGTCGGCGACCCGAGCGGGCTGTCGAACTTCCCGCTCTACTTCCTCGCCGGCGTGCTGCCCTTCAACTTCCTGTCGATCTCGGTCAGCCTTGCGATCGGATCCGTCCAAGGCAACGCCGGCCTCATCAAGAAGGTGCGCTTCCCGCACGAGCATCTCGTGCTCTCCGTCGTCGCAGCACAGTTCGTCACCCTCCTCATCGAGTTCGCCGTACTGAGCGTCGCGCTGCTGCTCGCCGGCAACATGGTGCTGCCGTGGCTGCCGGCACTGCTGCTCGTGCTCGGCATGCTCGCCGTGTTCACCGTCGGCGTCGCCCTGGCGCTGTCAGCGGCGAACGTGTTCTTCCACGATGTGAGCTACCTCTGGGGCATCGCCATCCAGCTGCTCTTCTACGCCACGCCGATCATCTACCAGCCGTCGTTCATCACCGTCGGATGGCTCCGGGCCATCGTCGAGAACGGACCGACCGGCACCTTCATCACGGCCGTCCACCAGATCGTCTACGACCTGCAGATGCCGAGCGCATGGGTGCTCGTCCGCCTGGCGATCATGAGCGGTGCGATGTTCGCACTCGGCGCCTGGGTGTTCGGTCGGCTCTCACCGCGGTTCGCAGAGGAGATGTGACCGTGGCCGAGACCGTCCTCGCCGTCGATCACGTCACCAAGACGTTCCGCATGCACCACGAGCGACCCACGTCGCTCAAGGAGCGGATCACCACGCGCAGCCGCGCCCGCTTCGAGGACTTCGTCGCCCTCCGCGACGTCACCTTCGAGGTGCGCGAAGGCGAGGTCTTCGGCGTGATCGGCCAGAACGGCTCCGGCAAGTCGACCCTGCTCAAGTGCATGGCCGGCATCCTCCAGCCGAACTCCGGCAGCGTGCGCGTCAACCGCCGCATGTCGGCGCTGCTCGAGCTGGGCGCCGGCTTCCATCCGGAGCTGACCGGCCGCGACAACGTCTTCCTCAACGCCGCCATCCTCGGCATGTCGCGGCGCGACATCACCTCCCGGTTCGACGACATCGTCGACTTCGCCGGCCTCGGGGCGTTCATCGACTCCCCGGTCAAGACCTACTCATCGGGCATGTACGTGCGCCTGGCCTTCGCCGTGGCGATCAACGTCGACCCGCACCTGCTCATCATCGACGAGATCCTCGCGGTCGGCGACGTCAGCTTCCAGCAGCGGTGCCTCGAGAAGTTCGTCCAGTTCCGCGACGAGGGCCGCACGATCGTGCGCGTCACCCACGCCATGAACACGGTCAAGGAGATGTGCGACCGGGCTGTCTGGCTCACCCACGGCTCCGTCACGGGAGCAGGCAACCCGGCCGAGCTCGTCGACTCCTACACGGAGTCCATGCTGGGCCCCACCCCCACGCAGTTGGAGGGGTCGGTGCGTCGCGGCTCGGGTGAGCTGCAGGTGCACCACGTCGAGGTCGTGCGCGGCAGCGACCCTGCACCGAGCCGTGTGCGCACCGGGGACCCCGTCCTCCTGCGCCTGCACCTGCAGAGCCATCGACCCGTCCAGCGACCGGTGATCGGGATCGCCCTCGAGACCGCCGGAGGCGTGCTCGTCACCGCCCCGACCACCCGAGACGTCGGACTGGTCCCCGAGAGCATCGCCGAGGACACCACGATCGACATCGAGTTGCCCGCCGTTGCCCTGCTCCCGGGCAGCTACTTCGTGCACACGACGGTCTCGGACTTCTCGCGAGCGCACGAGTACGACCACCTGCACCGTGCAGTGCGGCTCGACGTGATCGCCGGTTCCAGCCACGAGTCGACCGGGCTGGTCACCCTGCAGCCGAGATGGTCGATCGGCCCCGCAGGGCGCAGCTCCCCCTAGGGGACAGGTTCGGGCCTACCATCGGCCCATGCCGCACTCCACCGCGACCAGCCGGGTGCTCGTGGTGGTGCCGGCCTTCGACGAGCAGGCGTGCATCGGGCGCGTGGTGGACGATGTCCGTCGGGCGGGCTTCGACTGCGTCGTGGTGGCCGACGGGAGCACCGACGCCACGGCGTAGGTGGCTCGCATCTGCGGGGCCACGGTGGTCGCGCTCGACCGCCACAGGGGAGTCGGCGCGGCCGTGCGCGCCGGATTCCGCCACGCGATCGACGCCGGCTACGACGTGGCGATCAGGGTCGATGCGGATGGCCAGCACCCTGTGGAAGCGTGCCGACCGCTGCTGCACGCGCTCGCCGCCACGGGCGCCGACATGGTGGTGGGGAGCCGCTTCGCCGCTCCGAACCCCTATCGAGCCTCGCTCCCTCGCCGTGTCGCGATCGCGTCGTTGGCCCGCTCGATACAGCGGCGGACCGGCCATGTCGTCACCGACCCCACGTCGGGTCTGCGCGCCGTCCGTCGGCCACTGCTCGATGTCGTGGCGACGCACCTGCCCGATCACTACCTGAGCGACACCTTCGAGATGACGCTCGGCGCGCTGCGCGCGGGCTACGTCGTCGTCGAGGAGCCCGTCGTGATGCGACCACGTCAGGGCGGGCGCAGCTCGGTCGGCTGGCGCACAGCCGTGCGCACCTGCACGCTGCTGCTCGGCCCAGCAGGGCCCGAGCTGCCGGCGCGACTCGCCGTCGACGACAGGCCCGAGCCCACTGCGAGTGGGTCCGGTCAGACGCCGACGAGGCTGCCGGCCGACTCGGCGACCCGTGCCACCGCCCGGTGAGCTGGGAGCAGCGACTCGAGCTCCGCTGCCGGATCCCCCGCCCCGACGACCAGGTCGACGAAGTGCTGCAGTTGCAGCTGTAGGGGCTCACCCTGGTGGCGGATGACCGGGATCTCGATGATGGTCTGCTGCCGATAGCCGGAGTCCTGGTCGGCGCTGCTCTCCTCGATGTGGCGGTAGACCGTGACCGACTGCCGGAGCAGGTCGACGTCGATCGCCCTGCCGAGCTCGACGACGCGCAGGATGCGCACCTTGCGCTGAGCGATCCGCGAGACCGACGCCGTGGCGAGCTCGCCGCCGGGGAAGCGCATCGACACCTCGACCATGTCCTCCCTGCCGGCGACGCTGCGAGGATCGAAGTACCCGTGCATGCCCTGGACGATCGTGGGGTCGGCGGCGAAGAGGCGCATCAGGATGTCGATGTCGTGGATGAGCAGGTCGAGCGCGACACCGGTCAGGATCCGCTCCTGATAGGGCGAGTGGCGCACCGTGCTGGCATGCACCGGGGCCGTCGCGATGTCGAGCGCCGTGCGCACGGCGGGATTGAACCGTTCGACGAAGCCGCACATCAGCACCGACCCGGCCCGACGGGCAGCTTCGACGACCTCGACCGATCGGTCGTAGTCGTCGGTGAGTGGCTTCTCGAGCAGCATGGGCAGACCGGACCCGATCACCTCGAGCGCGACGTGATGGTGCAGGTGGGTCGGGGCTGCGACCACCACGGCGTCCACCGATCCGAAGTCGGGCTCCGGGATCCAGCGCGACCCGTACCGCTCGGCGACCCGGTAGCCGGCTTCACTGGGATCGGCGACCCAGGCCAGCTCGGCCGCCGCCGACGTGGCGATCACGCGGGCGTGCAGGGTGCCCATCGCACCCGCGCCGATGAGCCCGATGCGCACGGCGCTCACGAGGGGCCCACCAGTGCGCGGACCGTGTCGACGATTCGCTCGAGGTCGGCGATCGACAGGTGCTGGTGGACCGGCAACGAGACGCACTGCGACGCTGCGGCCACCGCCTCGGGCACGTCGCTCACGATCACCCGCGGGTGGTCGCGGTAGCAGTCGTAGTCGAACACCGGACGCGGGTAGTAGGTGCCACACCCGATGCCGGCCTCACCGAGTCGGGCGATCAGCTCGTCCCGGCCGATCGCCGCATCGGCCGTGAGACGGATCGTGTACTGGTGCCACACGTGGCGGTTGCCGGTGACGGTCGTCGGGGTGATCAGGCCGGGCACACCGGCGAGCCCGGCCGAGAGCACGGCCGCGTTGCGGTGCCGAGCAGCCACCTGGTCGCGGTAGCCGGCCAGCTGAGGCAGGCAGACCGCCGCCTGCAGGTCGGTGAGACGGTAGTTGTGACCAGGGACCTCGTAGCAGTAGCGCTGCCGCATGCCCTGGTTGCGCAGCAGTCGGAGCCGATCTGCGAGATGGTCGTCGTCGGTCGAGATCAGACCGCCCTCACCGGACGTCAGGTTCTTCGTGGCGTAGAGCGAGAAGCACCCCAGGCCCCAGCTGCCGGCGCTGCGCCGGCCGATGCGCGCCCCGTGGGCCTGTGCGGCGTCCTCCACGATGTGCAGGCCGCGCCGCGCAGCGAGGTCGGCGATCGCGTCCATGTCGGCGCACTGCCCATAGAGGTGGACCGGCATCAGCACCCGTGTGCGTTCGTTCACCTGGGCGGCGAGCGCTGCGGGATCGACGTTGAACGTGACCGGATCGATGTCGGCGAAGCGCACGGTGGCACCGGCTTCGAGGGCCGCATTGAGGGTCGCGACGAAGGTGAACGGGCTGGTCACCACCTCGTCACCTGGGGCCAGGTCGAGCACCTCGAGCGCGGCCACGAGCGCTGTCGTGCCATTGTTGACCGCCACCACGTGGCGGACGCCGATCATCTCGGCGAAGGTCGCCTCGAGCTCGGCCACCACGGGCCCCTGGGCGATGGAACCCGACCGCAGCACGGCGAGCACCGCCTGCTCGACCTCGGGCCCGAGCCGCACGGTGCTGATGGGGATTGGCGGGCCGCCGGCGACGACGGCGCGCTCGGCCGTGCGTTCCGGCGATGTGGTGATCGCAGCCACAGGTGATCGACTCCCCTTCGGCGGGCTCGGTTGACAACCACGACGGTGTGTGGACGATCGAACATGTCCAGTAGCCCGGGTGACAGGAGCCGACGTGAACACCATCCACCCGACCGCAATCATCGGTCCGGAGGTGTCCCTCGGCACGGGCAACACCATCGGGCCCTTCACGGTGCTCGAGGGACGGGTCGTCCTCGGCGACGACAACTGGATCGGCCCCCACGTGGTCATCGGCGCCCCGGGAGAGATCCGCGGCGGCGACCATCGCACCTCGTGGGCCGATCAGGCGAGCGAGTCGCCGGTCGTCATCGGCAGCCGCAACGTGATCCGCGAGTTCACCGCCGTCCATCGGGGCTCGGTCCGCGACACCCTGATCGGCGACGACTGCTACGTCATGAACAAGGTCTATGTCGCGCACGACGCGATCATCTGCAGCGGCGCGACGCTGAGCGCCGGCGTCCTGCTCGCCGGCCACGTGATCGTCGGCCCGGGCGCGAACCTCGGCCTCGGCACCTGCGTCCACCAGCGCATGGTCATCGGCGCCGGCGCGATGCTCGGGATGGGCTCGGTGGTCACCCGACACATCCCCCCGCACGCGGTCGCCTTCGGCTCACCCGCCCGCGTCCAGCGGGCCAACGAGGTCGGCCTGCGCCGACGAGGCGTGGACGATCAGCTCATCGAGGCGCTCGACCGCGCGCTCAAGGACTCCGATCACGACGCCGTACGCCGCCTGGTGCCGGGTGATGCGGCGGTGCACGCCGCGGCGCTCGAGGCGAACGCCACGCCAGGGTCGAAGCTCCCGGAGGACATGCTCGTCGGGCCCCGTTAGAGAGCCAACGGGCCGGGATGCCGTAGGGAGCAGGCCAGTTGCCTCCCCGAGCGGTGGCTCGTGTCGCGGTGGTCGGTGCCGGCTATGTCGGTGTGACGTCGGCGGTGTGCTTCGCGCATCTGGGGCATTCGGTGGTGTGCGCCGACATCGACGCTCGGCGGGTCGAGGTGCTGAATGCTGGTGTTGCACCGGTGGTGGAGCACGGGTTGGGTGAGTTGCTGACCGAGGGGTTGGCGTCGGGTCGGTTGCGGTTCGTGGTGGGCGCTGCGGCTGCGGTGGTGGATGCGGAGTTCGTGTTCTTGTGTGTGCCGACGCCGCAGGATGCGGATGGGTCGGCGGATCTGGGTTTCGTGGAGGCGGCGGCGGCGGAGATCGGGCCGGTGATGGGTCCGGGCACGGTCGTGGTGAACAAGTCGACGGTGCCGGTGGGCTCGACGAAGGTGGTCGAGCGGGTGTTGGGCCGTTCGGATGTGTATGTGGTGTCGAACCCGGAGTTCTTGCGCGAGGGGTCGGCGATCGAGGACTTCCTGCATCCGGATCGGGTGGTCGTGGGCGCGGATGATCGTGCTGCTGCGGCGGCAGTGGCGGAGCTGTACTCGGGTCTCGGTGCCAGGGTGGTGGTGACGGATCCGGCGTCGGCGGAGACGATCAAGTACGCGGCGAACGCCTTCTTGGCAACGAAGTTGTCGTTCGTGAACGCGATCGCGGCGGTGTGCGAGGGTGTGGGAGCGGACGTGGACGATGTGGTGGTCGGGTTGGGGCTCGATCGGCGCATCGGGGCGGAGTTCTTGCGACCGGGTCCGGGTTGGGGTGGGTCGTGCTTCCCGAAAGACACACGGGCGTTGGCGCGGATCGCCCAGGATGCCGGGTATCGGTTCGAGTTGTTGGAAGGTGTGTTGGCCGTCAATGACGCCCAGTTCGACCGGGTGGTCGCCAAGGTGCGTCGCGCCGCCGACGGGGTGCTGCGCGGCGCTCGGATCGGGGTGTGGGGGCTCACGTTCAAGGCGCGCACCGACGATCTGCGCCATTCGCCGGCCGTGGCGATCGTGGAGTGCCTCGTGGCCAAGAACGCACGAGTGCGGGTCTACGACCCGACGGTCCACGGACCACGTCCCGGTGTCCCCGTCGGTGCGGAGATCTGCACCGACGCCTACAGTGCAGTCGACGGCGCGCAGGTGCTCGTCGTGCTCACCGAGTGGGACGAGTTCCGCCACCTCGACCCAGCCAAGGCCGCATCACTCATGACCACCCCCCACGTCGTCGACGCCCGCAACCTCCTCGACCGCTGCGCGTGGCAGCGCGCCGGGTTCGCCCACCAAGGCATCGGCCGATGAGCCCCCGCCACCACCTGCTCGCCGGCGGGGGCGGCTTCATCGGGTCGCACCTCGCGGACGCGCTCGTCGCTCGCGGCGACCGGGTGACGATCGTCGACAACTTCGTCACCGGTCGACCCGGGAACATCGCCCACCTCGCCGACCGCGCCGACGTCGAGGTGGTGCGTCACGACATCACCGAGCCACTGCCCGAGCACCTCACCTCCGGCCGGTACGACACGGTGCTCGACCTCGCCTCACCGGCGTCACCGGTCGACTTCGCCACGATGCCGCTCGAGATCCTCTCCGTCGGTTCGACCGGCACGCGGAACTTGCTCGACCTCGCCGTCGCCCACGGCGCGCGCTTCTTCCTCGCCTCCACCAGCGAGGTGTACGGCGACCCGCTGGTGCACCCCCAGCCGGAGAGCTACCTCGGCAACGTGTCCCCCATCGGGCCGCGGTCGTGCTACGACGAGGCCAAGCGGTTCAGCGAGGCGCTCACCATGGCCTACCACCGCACCCATGGCCTCGACGTGCGCATCGTGCGGATCTTCAACACCTACGGCGAGCGGATGCGGCCCGACGACGGCCGGGTCGTCAACACCTTCGTCGTCCAGGCGCTGCGCGGCGAGCCGATCACCCTGCACGGCGACGGCAGCCAGACACGCAGTTTCTGCCACGTCAGCGACGAGGTCGCCGGCTTGGTCGCCGTGCTCGACGGGCACCTCACCGGTCCTGTCAACGTCGGCAACCCGGGCGAGTTCACCATCCGCCAGCTCGCCGAGTCGGTCATCGAGCTGAGCGGCTCGACGAGCGAGATCGTCAACGTCCCGCTTCCCCCCGAGCGCGAGGGCGACCCGCTGCAACGCCGGCCCGACATCACCCTGATCTCGTCCACCTACGGTTGGGCCCCCACCGTCGACCTCGGAGAAGGCCTGACCCGCATGATCGAGCACTTCCGGACCAACGAGCGGATCGACGAGGTGCAGCTCCCATGACCACGCTGGTCACCGGCGGCGCCGGCTACATCGGCTCGCACACCGTGCGCATGCTGCGCGACGCCGGGCGCGACGTCGTCGTCCTCGACTCACTCGAGCTCGGGCACCGGTCGGCGTTGCTCGGAGCCGAGCTCGTCGTGGGTGACATCCGCGACCACGATCTCGTGCAGCGGATCTGCCGAGACCACGGCGTCGATCAGGTCGTCCACTTCGCTGCCTACAAGAGCGTCGGCGAGTCGATGGAGCAGCCGGCCAAGTACTGGCGCAACAACGTCGCCGGCACCGTCGAGCTGATCGAGGCCCTCCTCGCCGCCGGTGTCGACCAGATCGTGTTCTCGTCGAGCTGCTCGGTCAACGGCACACCGGCCAGTGTGCCCGTCACCGAGGACGCGCCGATCGCACCGGAGAGCGTCTACGCCGAGAGCAAGGCGATGGTCGAGAAGATCCTCGGATGGTACGGCGTCACCCGTGGGGTGCGCTCGGTGAGCCTGCGCTACTTCAACGCCGCCGGCGCCAGTGCCGACGCCCGCATCGGCGAGGACTGGACCTACTCGATCAACCTGGTGCCCGTCGTGATGAAGGCAACCCTCGGACGGCGGCCGGCAGTGCAGGTGTTCGGCACCGACTACCCCACACCCGACGGCACCTGCATCCGTGACTACATCCACGTCGACGACCTCGCCGACGCCCATGTGAAGGCCCTCGACTACCTCGCAGGTGGTGGCTCCACGACCAGCCTCAACGTCGGCACCGGCGTCGGCAGCAGCGTGCTCGACGTCATCCGCGCCACCGAGCGGATCAGCGGACACGCCGTCCCCTACGACCTCGTCGGCCGGCGCGCCGGAGACGCCGTGGCCACCTACGCCGATCCGAGCCGCATCGCCGCTGTCCTCGGCTGGCGGGCCACCCGCGACCTCGACGACATCATCGCCACCGCCTGGCAGTGGCACAGCACCCACCTCGACGGCTACGGAGCCTGAGCGCCGCGTCAGGCCATCAGCGACTTCTGCCGGTCGAGCCAGCCGAGCAACATCGCGACCGCTCGCGGATCGTGGCGCAGCCGGTGGCCGGCCCCGTCGAGCACCCGCAGCTCCGCACTGCCGTGCGCCTCGGCCATCCGCCGCGAATCGACCGGTGGCACGCTCTCGTCGTTGGCCCCGTGCATCACCAGCATCGGCCGGGGCGCGAACCGGCGCGCAGCGTCGACCGGGCGGAAGCGGCGGAACTCGCGGGCCCAGTCGTCGAAGTGCTTCGGGAACCCGGGGGTCCGGACCGCCCCGATCTCGCGAGCGTGCTCGAGGAAACGGCGCGGCTGCTGCGCCCAATCGTCGAAGTCGGCCCGCGGACCGCGCAGCGCAGCGCCCTTGCTGCGCGGGTCGTCGGCTGCGACGCACACGCACAGCGCGCCACCGGTGTTGGTGCCCACCAACCACACACCGGTCGGTGCGGCCTCGGCGATGAGGTGGTCGATCGCAGCGCGCAGGTCGTCGACCCAGCCCTGCAGCGAGAAGTCGCCCTCACTCGTGCCGCATCCGCGGAAGGTGAACGTCATCGCCGCCCAGCGCAACTCGTTGGCGATCCGGTCGATCAGCTCGGGGAACGTCAGAGCGCTCTGGCGGGCGTCGAGCGGCCCGATCGGGAAGCCGTGGCACAGGATCACACCGGGCAGCCCGTCGTGCGAGCCCGCCGGGGTGGCCAGGTACCGAGCGAGGCGCAGCCCGTCGGAGGGGAAGCTGCCGTTCACCGACCGATCAGGCTCGAGGCAAGCGGTGCCGGCGGCGCATGCCCGGCTCGGCCAGGGTGTAGCCGCGGTTGCGCGCCTCGGCGAGCGTGTCCGGCCCGAAGCACAGCCCCACGCCGGCCTCGACGATCTCCTCGATCACGGCTTCGTCGGTCCACGTGTCGAGGTCGTAGACGAGCTGGGTGCGCTTGTCACCGAGGAAGCGTGTGTGTTCGAAGCGGGACGGCCGTTCCATGAGGTGGACGTTACCGGGTGACGCCCGGCCCGTGCATGGTCCCGGCGCTTGGCTACCGTCGGAGTGTTCCGACCAGGAGGCTGCACCATGACGATCCCGACCGACACCATCGACCGGCTCATCGAGACCTGGACCTCGCTCACCGAGCTGTGTGCCGGCCTCACCGAGGAGCAGTGGAAGACCCCGACCGTGCTGCCCGAGTGGTCGGTGCAGGACAACCTGTCGCACATCATCGGCACGGAGCGGGCGCTGCAGGGCCTGGGATCCACCGAGCACCGCGCCGAGTCGCTCGGGCACACCCGCAACCCGATCGGCGTGGCCAACGAGCACGAGGTCGACAGCCGCCGCCGCCTGACCGGCGCAGAGGTGCTCGCCGAATGGCGCGAGGTCATGGCCCTGCGGATCGACACACTCCGTTCCGCCGACGACGCCTACTTCGACGAGCCGACCATGACGCCGACCGGTCCGGGCACGCGCGCCGACTTCCTCCACATCCGTGTCCTCGACAGCTGGGCCCACGAACAGGACATCCGGCACGCGCTCGGCATCCCGGGCAACAACGGCTCGGCCGGTGCGGCGCACACGATCGACCGGCTGATCCGCACCCTGCCGATCGTGGTCGGCAAGCGCGCCGGCACCCCCGAAGGCGGCGCCGTCCGCTTCGAGCTCACCGGCCCGGTGCGACGCACGCTCACCTACGAGGTTCGCGAGGGCCGGGCCGGGTTGGTCGACACGCCGTCGGCCGAACCGCTCGCCACACTGCGGATGGACAGCGACACCTTCGCCTGCCTCGCGCTCGGGCGGCGGCCCGGTCCGGAACTGAGCGACCGGGTGGAGATCGGTGGCGACGTCGCGCTCGGTGAGCGCTGCCGCGACCAGCTCAACATGATGATCTGAGGTCCGGCCCTGCACGGGCCGTCGCCTCAGAGGTCGAGCGCTTTGGGCCCGACGGCGCCGATGGCCTCGAAGTACGCGAGGTGGGCGTCGACGACGTGCACCACGTCGACGTCGTCGAGGAGTTGCACCCCGCTCCGCTCGGCCTCTGCCAGCAGGTAGGCGGTGAGGTCGTCCTCACCGACGATCACCAGGTCGGTGATGTCCTGTTGCCGGTCGACGACATTGCTCGGCTGGAGACCCTTGGCATGCAGCCAGCGCATGTGGAAGACGAGCAGCTGCTCGAGCTCTTCGGGCGTGAGCCGCGCCTGGCTCTCGACGGGCAGGTACTCGGCGACGAACTCGACAGCCTCGTCGATGACGTAGACCGACCGCGGGGCGACCGAGTCGAGTCGGTGCGCCTCCCGCCCGACCACACCGGCGGCGATGGCGAAGGTCACCAGCGCAGCGAGGACGAGGAACACCCAGGTGATCGGTTCCATGCTGCGAGCCTATCGACGCCCGGAAAATGACGAGAGGCCGGGCGTCGGCCCGGCCTCTCGATCGAGGGTGCTGCGTGTGCGGCGCTCGGTCAGATGCCGATGCGCTGGGCGAGCAGCTCGCGGTGGTAGGTCGGGTCGCCGAACAGCAGCTCGGACGACTTGGCCCGCTTGAAGTAGAGGTGCGCCGGGTGCTCCCACGTGAAGCCGATGCCACCGTGGATCTGGATGTTCTCGGCAGCAGCGTGGAAGTAGGCCTCCGAGCAGTAGGCCTTGGCGAGCGAGGCCACCGACGGCAGCTCGTCGTTCAGCTCGG
>DAINND010000012.1:5987-19505 GCA_036736065.1 Ilumatobacteraceae bacterium | reverse complement strand
CACGCCGAGCTGTGAGAGCGCGGTGAGCAGCGCACGCTGGTGACGGACCTCCGCCGAGGCCCACGCCGCGGACATCGCCGCAGGGGTGACGCCGAGGCGGGTGGCGATCACTGCGGCGAGCTCGTTGCGCAGCCGTGCGTAGGAGGCCATGTCCCCCATCGCGAAGGCGAACAGCGTCTCCGACGCGAGCAAGGCAGCAGGGTCGGCGCTGCGGACGCTGACGGCCACGGCCGGGGAGACCGGCGCCGCACCGGCGCTCGGCACGGCCAGCATCGACGCTGCAGCGGTGCTGACCAGTGCCGCGGCGATGATCGAGACCGCGCGATGGCGCCGCTGCGGGGTTCGGGAGTCGGTTGTGGTGGGTGTGATCGCCATGACGGCGCCTCCTCGCATCGTGTCTGTCAGGTCCCTGCCGCACAGCAAGGGTCCGCCCTGGACACGGCGGCGGCGCCGAACGAGAGCGCCACCACAGCCGCCACATCGGCCCCCGGAACATCACGAATGCCCGTGGGATCGATGTAACGGAGATGACACTATCGTCATCGAACCGTCATGAAAAGCCGATCCGTCATCATTTCGTCATCTTTTTGGTGGCCATTCGACACACGGCCCACGGGCCGGACGGCGTCGGCGCGTCGGAGCTCGGCCGGATCGACCTACCCTCAGGCTCGATGAACGTGCTCGCCGTGCTCCTCGCTGCGGGCGGCGGCACCCGCTTCGCCGGCCCGACGCACAAGCTCGACGCCACCCTGCCCGACGGGCGCACGGTGCTCGCGCACGCCATCGAGCACCTGTGCGCGTCCGGAGCCGACCACCTTGCCGTCGTCCAGGGCGCCGACCGTCGCCCGCTCCCCGACGGCGTCCGCTCACTCGACAACGAGCACTGGGCGACGGGACAGGCCAGCTCGATGGCCGTCGCCGTCGCCCATGCCCGTGAGCTCTCCGTCGACGCGCTCGTCGTCGGCCTCGCCGATCAGCCCTTCGTCCCCGCCAGCGCCTGGCGCGCGATCATCGCCGCGCCGGCGGACGCGCCGATCGTCGTCGCCACCTACGCAGGCCGACGCGGCCCCCACCCGGTCCGCCTCGGACGTCCCGTCTGGCCACTGCTCCCACCGATCGGCGATGATGGGGCCCGTTCCGTTCTCCGCGAGCACGCCGACTGGGTCCTCGAGGTCCCCTGCGACGGCTCTGCGGACGACATCGACACAGTGGAGGACCTAGCGCGATGGACAAGCTCCTGAACGAGTTCACGGTGAACCGGCCGATCGACGAGACCTGGGCCGTGCTCACCGACGTCGAGCGGATCGCGCCGTGCCTGCCCGGCGCCACGCTCGAAGAGATCGAGGGCGATGTCTACCGTGGCGTGGTCAAGGTCAAGCTCGGTGCGATCTCGGCCGCCTTCCGCGGCCAGGCATCCTTCGTCGAGCGCGACGATGCGAACCACCGCGCCGTGCTCCGCGGCGAGGGCCGCGACACGACCGGCAAGGGCAACGCCGATGCCCTGATCACCGCCCGGCTCGAGCCCATCACCGAGCACGAGACCAAGTGCGTGGTCGAGACCGACCTGCGCATCACCGGCAAGGTCGCGCAGTTCGGTCGGGGCATCCTGGGCGACGTCAGCAAGAAGCTGATCAACCAGTTCGCGACCAACCTCAACACGATGCTCGATCAGGCGCCGTCGGCGGAGCCGGCAGCTGCCGCAGCACCGGCTGCGGCCGCAGCGGCGCAACCCGCGGCCGCAGCGGCCGAGGCAGCTGCGCCGGCCGCAGAGCCGACGCCTCCGACCGGCGAGCCGAAGGTCCGCAAGATCAACGGACCGGCCAACGAGCCGATCGAGCTCACCGACCTCGCCGGCAATGCGCTGCTCAAGCGCGCCCTGCCCGTGCTCGGTGGGCTGGTGCTGTTGCTGCTGGTGCTGCGCTTCCGCCGTCGCTGACCGCCATCGACGACCGCCATCGACGACCGTGACCTCCGACGGGACCGCTGCGCACGTGCTCGACGATCTCGACCGTGAGCGCGTGCGGTCACTGCTCGGGCGCGCCCCACAGGGCAGCTACGAGGTCGTGGTCCGCGACGCCGACGGATGGCCACTCGTGATCAGGAATGCGCCGTTGCTCGACGACGGCACCCCGATGCCCACCCGGTACTGGCTCATCGGCCACGATGCCGTCGTTGCCGTGAGCAGGCTCGAGGCCGCGGGGGGCGTGCGCCAGGCAGAGGCCGAGCTCGACCCGATGTCGGTGGCCGACGCGCACCGTCGCTACGCCGCCGAACGCGACGCCTGCCTGCCGGTCGGGCACAGCGGGCCGCGCCCGACCGGCGGCGTGGCCGGCACCCGCACCGGCGTGAAGTGCCTCCACGCCCACTACGCCTGGTTCCTCGCCGGTGGCGACGACCCGGTCGGCGCCTGGGTCGCCGAGCACCTGGCACCGGTGACGGACGGGGGTGGCGCATGACGCAGGTGGACATCGTGATCGGAGCCACCGATGTGGTGGCCCACCGGCAGCGCGCCGTGGGGGAGGCGGTGTTCGGCATCCCTGTCGGCATCGATGTGCTGACCGCCCACCACCTGGAGTCCGACCCGCCGAGACCCGAGGAGTTGACCAACGCGATCGGCGCCGTGGTCGACCATCTCGACGATCTCGTGCGCATCGACCCCGACGTCATCGGTGCGACCACCACGGTGCGCGGCCCAGAGGCCGAGGCGATCGCGGCGGTCGAGGTGGGCGCCGCGCCCACGCTGCCGTTCGCGCTCACCCGCGAGGCCGCCGAGGACGTCTTCCGCACGCTCGCGACCGAGGGCCGTGCCGATCGGGCGCTCAATCCCGGGCTCGACCCGGACCTCGTCGACCGGGCGGTGGCGGGCTGTTGCGTGGTGGTCGGCGTCATGCGCCGACTGCATCTCAGCGTCGTGACGGTGGCCCCGTGACCAGCTACCAGGGCAACCACCCGGCCTCTGGCGCCTCGGCCGGGCTGCGCCTCTACGGCCGGCGGGTGGTGCTACGACCGCTCACCCCGGCCGACTTCCCCGCGTGGTCGGAGGTACGGCTGCGCAATGAGGACTGGCTCATCCCGTGGGAGCCCAGGCGCCCACCGCGGCTCGCCGACCCGGCACGGACGCGCGAGGCGTTCAGCGCCCGGTGCGCGGCCCGCGACCGCGAGCGCCAGGCAGGCACCGCCTACGGCTTCGGGGTGTTCGTCGACAACGCCTTCGCAGGTGAGATCAACCTCAACAGCATCGTCCGCGGCGCGATGCACGGGGGCACGATCGGCTACTGGATCGACCGAGACCGCGCCGGCCACAGCTACATCGCCGAGGGGGTGGCAGTGGTGCTGCGCTTCGCCTTCGACGAGATCCACCTCCATCGCGTGGAGATCTGCATCGTCCCGCGCAACGCGAAGAGCAGACGGGTGATGGAGAAGCTGCAGATCCGCGACGAGGGCGTGGCGTTGCGCTTCATCGAGATCAACGGTGTGTGGGAGGACCACATCCGCTATGCGATCACGGCCGAGGAGTGGCTCGAGCGGCGCGACGAGTTGGTGCGCGCCTGGATCGGTTGACGCCGGGCCGCCCCGATCGGGCGGCTCCGGCGACGCGGCCCTACTGCCCGGCGAGGCGGAAGGCCTGGGCCTTGGCCCGACGCACCGCGGAGCGGCGCTTCCACATCTTCGTCTTCCAATGACGCGCCGGCTGGCGGACCGCCCCGGCCTTGGCCCGCTCGACGTCGTGGTGGTGCATCGGCACCCACGCCCGACCGGGCTCGTGCAGCTCGTCGGGCGCCGAACCGGCGCTCACCTGTGTGGCGACCGCGTGCAGCTCGCTGTGGATGCGATGCCGCTCGTTGTGGGCATGTGCCCGCAGATCCATCTTGGGTGGCGGAGCCACATCCTGGCTGCGATGACGCTTGCTCATCTCGGTACCTCCGTTGTCTCTCGGATACCCGGGTCGATCGACCGTCCCGTGATCGCACGGTACGCCCCTCGGAGGGTGGAGGGAAGGAGCCCTCTGTAACTTTTCTGTGCGCATCCGGCTACGCCGCGCGGTCGGGCGATGTGCCCGGCGGCTCGCCCGAGGAACGTCAGGCCGGCTTGGACGAGATCCGTTGCTGGAGGGCCGCGAGGCGCTCGGCGAACCACGGCTGGCGCGTGCTCCAGACCTGCGGATCGAGCTCGCGCTTGACCGCAGCGGGGTGCGTGTCGACGTCGGCCATCGCGGCAATCGTGCGCTTCACCTCGATCACCAGCTCTCGTGGGGCGCTCGCTGCGCGCCCGGCCATCTCGCGGGCCACGACGAGCAGCTGATCGTCATCGACGCAGCGGTGCACCAACCCGCCGCGTTCGGCCTCTGCGCCGTCCATCACCTCGCCGAACACGACACCGGCGAAGGTCGCCTGGGGCCCGACGATGCGCCGCAGCATCCACGTGTGCCCGCCACCAGGGTGGATGCCGATCTGCAAGAAGCGCGTGTCGAAGCGGGCCCGCCGCGCCGCCAGGCGCAGGTCGCAGCCGAGCGCCAGGTTCATGCCGGCGCCCACTGCTGCGCCGTTCACGGCAGCGATGGTCGGCAACGGGCTGCGGGCGATGCGCAGGAACCCCTCGTAGATCGCCCCGAGGCTGCCCTCGGTGGCCTCGGCGAGATTGCCCAGGTTGGCGCCGGCGCAGAAGGCGGGCGCCGCACCGGTCACCACGACGGCCCCCACCCGCTCGTCGGCCTCGAGGCGGTCCATCGCCTCGACGATGGCCGCCACCAGCGGCGCCGTGAGCGTGTTGCGCTCGGCCGGGTTGTTGAGCACGAGAGTGGCCACCTGCGGCCCGTCCGCCCCACCGTCGGCAACCGCCGGGGTGAGCTCGACCAGGACCAAGGGCTCCGAGGAGGTCGTCATGGGAATGATTGTGGCACGCCCGGCGTGGTCGGCGAGCGGCCGACCGCTGCTGCGTCGCCGGTGGGATAGCGTCGTCGCCGGATGCTCGATCACATCTTCACCGACGCCATCGGGGCGTTGCGCGACGCCTTCGAGTCGGCCTTCCTCGAACGACAGGCGTTCGAGGAGCACTTCCAGGTCGACGTGCTGCTCGGCGACCTCCGTTGGGAGACCAGCTACGGACTGCCCGGCGAGGGCCTGCCGCCTCGGGTGGTCGCCCACGTCACCTTCGAGTGGCCCACGTGGAGCCAGACCGCCTACCGGCGCTGGTACGTCGACGAGGTCCTCGAGCAGCTCCCGGCGATCGAGATGGAGATCGTGTTGCGCATCCAGCGGTTGTGCGAGCAGCCGTCACCGACGCTGGTCGCCGACGTCGCACCGCCCACCAGCCCGCTCATCGGTGACGGCCGGCTCGAGCGGGCCGGGACCACGGTCGAGATCGCCTACCCCGACGATGAGGGGGGCGACGCCGAGTACGCACTCGAGGTCACCTACGAGGGGCTCTACGAGCTCGCCGAGCACGCACTGGCCGACGGCACCAGCACGCTGCTCGACGAGCACTTCGGCGCACTCGGCGGATGGATCGCCACCATGCTCGTGCGCCTCGGAGACCTCAAGCTGGCCTTCCTGCCCCCCGACGACGCGGCCTGAGGCCCGCCGACGAGCGGATCGGCCCGCCGGTGCGCTCGCGCCCCGCGCCACGCGCCATGATCGGCAGATGGCCGTCGTCGAACTCGAGGTGAGCGAGCGCATCGCCACCGTCACGCTGAACCGACCCGAGGCGCGCAACGCGCTGTCGAGCGAGGTGCTCGCCCTCCTGCCCGAGCGGTTGGCCGAGGCCAACCGGCGCGACGACGTCGACGTGATCATCCTCACCGGGGCGGACCCGGCGTTCTGTGCCGGGCTCGACCTGCGTGAGCTCGGCTCCACGGGCACGAACCTCGGCCGCGTCCAGACGTCCGCGGAGGCGACGCCGGTGCGTGGGCCCTTCCCCGCTCTCGACAAGCCGCTGATCGGGGCGGTGAACGGGGCTGCGATCACCGGTGGCTTCGAGCTGGCGCTCAACTGCGACTTCCTCGTCGCCTCGGAGCGGGCCAAGTTCGGTGACACCCACGCCCGCGTCGGGGTGATGCCGGGCTGGGGCCTCACGGTCCTGCTGTCCCAGGCGATCGGCGTGCGTCGGGCACGCGAGATGAGCTTCACCGGCAACTTCCTGTCGGCCGACGACGCCCTGCAGTGGGGCCTGGTCAACCACGTCGTGCCCCACGACGAGCTGCTGCCGACCGCCCGCCGGCTCGCCCTCGACATCATCGGCAACGACCAGCCGGGGGTGCGCCAGATCCGACGGACGTACGCGGCCATCACCGCCGACGACGCAGGATGGGCGATCGAGGCGGCCGACGGTCGGGCCTGGCGTCAGGCGCAGTTCGACCCGGCCCAGGTGGCCGCCCGCCGGGCGGCGATCCAGGCGCGCGGCCGGGCCCAGTAGGCCGGTCAGATCACCGCGCCGCGGGCACGCAACTCGGCCGTGACGACCTCGGCGATGTCGAGCGCGAGGATCTCGGCGCCGTTCACATTGAGGTGGAAGCCGTCCTCGGCGCGGACGTCCTTGCCCAGCCCGTCGCGCGGATCGATCACGAACTCGGCGTAGTTGCCCTCACGGCCCGAGAACCGCTTCCAGGTGTCGACGAACTGGACCTCGTCGCGCTCGGCGACCACGGCGCGCACGGTCTCGTCCTGGACCCGGAGCCGGGCGGTGAAGTCCGGATCGGAGGCGTTGGGGATCCCCACCCAGATGACGGTGCGGCCATCGGCGGCGAGCTCGTCGATGATCGCCTCGACGCGCCGGGCGTACTCTGCCCGCCACTCGGCATCACCACCCGGCTCTCCCGACGGGGTCCCGACGAGGACATCGCCGGCCACGTCGGTGAGCCCCTGGGCGTCGTTGCCGCCGAAGGTGACCACCACGATGTCGGGCGACTCACGGGCGAGCACGGTGTCGAGGTGGGCCGGCCAGTCGAAGAAGTCGGGACGGGCCAGACCGGACGACACCTTGTAGTCGAGGGCGGAGGTGACCATGCCCGTCTGGTCCATGAGCGTCTGCAGGTAGGGGCCGAAGGTGCCCGCGTCGGAGTCGCCGAGGATGAGCAGCTTGGCGGGCGTGGCCGCGGACGGCACCACCGGCGCCGGATCGGTCGACGGCGGCGGCACGGTCTCCGGGGCGACGCTGTCGACCGGGGTCGGCGCGACGGGCCCGGCCGTGTCGACCGGCGCAACGGCGCTCGTGTCGGTGGCCGTCGTCGGCTCGCCACCACCACCCGTCACGGCACCCGTCACGGCACCGACCAGGCCCACGAGGCCGACGAGGAGGCCCGTGGCGATCGCGAGCACCATGACCCGGCGCAGCAGGTACCGCCGCCGGCTGACACGTCGGCGGGTCGGTGGGCGCTCGACCGGCGGGGGCGGTTCCGCGGACGGCGCGTCCTGGAGGGCGAGGTCGTTCGACATCGGCGGTCCACGACATGCTAGGGACTTCCGGTCCGCTGATCGCGGCACCCGGCACGTGGGTAGAGTGGGATCGGATATCCATCCACCCACCACACCACTCCTAGGGGGAGACTCATGACCAAGAGCAAGCGCATCCTGGCGCTCGCCTTGTCGGCCTCGCTGGCGCTCGTCGCGTCGGCATGCGGCGACGACGGCGATTCGGGCAGCGGCGGAGGCGACTTCCTCGCCGGCATCGCGTTCGACACCGGCGGCCGCGGCGACGGCACCTTCAACGACTCGGCTGCCACCGGCGCCGACAAGGCCAAGAGCGAGCTCGGCATCGAGGTGAAGGAGCTCGAAGCAGCCGTCGACGAAGACCGCAAGGCCAACCTCGAACTGCTCGCCGGCGACGGCGCCAACGTCATCGTCGGCGTGGGCTTCATGTTCACCGACCCGATGACCGAGGTGGCTGCGGCCAACCCGAACATCACCTTCGGCATCGTCGACTCCGTGGTCGACGCCCCGAACGTGCGCAGCCTGGTCTTCGCCGCGGAGCAGGGCTCGTTCCTCGTCGGCGCAGCTGCTGCACTCAAGTGCGGCTGCGACAAGATCGGCTTCATCGGCGGTCAGGAGATCGACCTGATCAAGAAGTTCGAGGCCGGCTACACCGCAGGCGCGAAGCAGATCAACCCGAACATCACCGTCGAGGTCAAGTACCTCGGCCCGGCCGGTGACAACTCGGCCTGGGGCAACGTTGCCGGTGCCAAGGAGCTCGCAGCTGGCTGGTACGCCGATGGCGTCGAGGTCATCTACACCGCCGCCGGCGGTTCGGGCGCAGGCACCATCGAGGCGGCCGTCGAGGCCGGCAAGTGGGCCGTCGGCGTCGACAGCGACCAGTACCTCACGGCCGGCAACGACGAGCAGAAGAAGGTCATCCTGACCTCGATGCTCAAGCGTGTCGACGTGGCCGTGTTCGAGACCATCAAGGCGGTCCAGGGTGGCGACACCTCGGGCGGCATCAAGGTGTTCGACCTCACCAACGACGGTGTCGGCTACTCGACCTCGGGTGGCTACATCGACGAGTTCAAGGACCAGCTCGAGGCCCTGAAGAAGGACATCATCGACGGCAAGATCACGGTGCCCACCGCGCCCTGATCGTCGCTGACGACACGAGCACATCTGCAGGACGGCCCGGGGGCGACCCCGGGCCGTTCCGCGTTCTCGGGGGGTGTCGGCAGCGTGTGGAATACTGACCCGACGACAGCGTCACGAGGAGATGCGGGTGAGCGAACAGGCGATGCCGTACGCAGTGGTCCTGGAGGGCAGCGGGAAGAGCTTCCCGGGCGTGCGCGCCAACTACGACATCGACCTGCGCGTGCGCGCCGGCACGATCCACGCGATCGTCGGTGAGAACGGAGCCGGCAAGTCGACCCTGATGAAGACCCTCTACGGGATGCACCAACCCGACGAGGGCACGATCACGGTGAACGGCACGGTGATGCACTTCCGTTCGCCGAGCGAGGCGATCGCCGCCGGCATCGGCATGGTCCATCAGCACTTCATGCTCGCTGACACCCTGACCGTCGTCGAGAACGTGATCCTCGGCGCCGCGCCCGTGGGGCGCCGCGGCGTGCTGCGCATCGACGATGCCAAGCGCCGCCTCCGGGAACTGATGTCGTCACTCGGCGCCGACTTCGACATCGATGCGACGGTCGGTTCGCTCGGGATCGGCCAGCGCCAGCGGGTCGAGATCCTGAAGGTGCTCTATCGCGGGGCCCGGATCCTGATCCTCGACGAGCCGACCGCCGTCCTGGTGCCCCAGGAAGTCGACGAGCTGTTCGCCAATCTGCGCCGGCTGGTCGACGAGGGCGCGACGATCATCTTCATCTCCCACAAGCTCGACGAGGTGCTGGCCGTCAGCGACGACATCACGGTGATCCGCCAGGGCACCACGGTGGCCACGACGACGCCGGCTCAGGTCGACCGCCGCCAACTCGCCGAGCTGATGGTGGGCAGTGACCTGCCCAACCCTGCAGGGCGGACCACCGAGGTCGGTGACGAGGTGCTCCTCGAGGTCACCCACCTGAGCGTCCCGGGTCGCGAGAAGGGCGCCAAGCTCGTGCTCGAGGACGCGAACCTCACCGTGCACGCCGGCGAGGTCGTGGGCATCGCCGGTGTCGAGGGCAACGGGCAGGCCGAGTTGTGCGAGGCGATCCTCGGGTTGGCCGCTGTGGTCCAGCCGGCACCGACAGGAGCCGCTGCGGGGGCTGCACCGCGGGTGGTGCTCGCCGGCGAGGACGTCACCGAGGCCCCCACGCGCGATCGCCTCGCCCGCGGGCTGTCGTACATCCCCTTCGACCGTCACCGCGAGGGCCTGCTGCTCGACGCGCCGCTGTGGGAGAACACCCTGCTCGGCCGCGAGGACGAACCGGTGATGGCACAGGGCCCGTTCCTCCGTCGACGCGGCATCGAAGCCGACAGCCGAGCGGTGATCGAACGTTTCGGTGTGCGCACGCCCAGCGAGCAGGTGCCCGGATTCGCCCTCTCCGGTGGCAACCAGCAGAAGCTGATCGTCGGGCGGGAGATGGCGAGCAACCCCAAGGTGCTGCTCGCAGCCCATCCCACCCGTGGCGTCGATGTCGGCGCCCAGGCCGCGATCTGGACCGAGCTGCGCGCCGCTCGGGACGCCGGGCTCGGTGTGCTGCTCGTGTCGGCCGATCTCGAGGAGCTGATCGGCCTGTCGGACCGGATCCTGGTGATGTTCGACGGCCGGATCACCGCTGAGCTCGACCCTGACACGGCGACACCCGAGCAACTCGGGTCGTACATGACCGGCGCTGTCCAGGAGGTGGCGTCGTGAACCGCCAGAAGCTGCAACGAGTGGCGATCACCTCGGCGAGCTCGATCCTCGCAGTGGTCGTCGCCCTGGTGATCTGCGCGATCCTGCTGCTCGTCACGGGCAAGGACCCGATCCAGGCGTACGCCACCCTCTTCGGCGCGGCGGGCGAGGCGCGGGTGCTGCTCGGCGCGCTCAACCGAGCGACACCGTTGATGATCTCCGCCGCAGCGGTGGCGATCGGGTTCAAGATGAACCTGTTCAACATCGGCGTCGAGGGCCAGATGCGCGTCGCCCTCCTCACCACTGCCGTCATCGGCGCAGCGGTCGAGTTGCCTGCGGTGCTGCACGTCACGTTCTGCTTGGTCGTGGCGATGCTCGCCGGTGCCGCCTGGAGCTCGATCGCCGCCTGGCTGAAGGTCAAGCGCGGTGTCAACGAGGTGATCTCGACGATCATGCTCAACTTCATCGCCCTCAGCCTGGTCGCATGGGCCTTCGCCGAGTTCTTCCGGGTCGATTCCGAGACCGAGAGCCTGCTGGTGAAGACCAAGGAGCTGCCCACCTCGGCATGGATGCCCGACATCGTCGAGCGCCGCCTGAACGGCATGTTCATCGTGGCGTTGCTCGTGCTGGTGTTCTTCTGGGTGCTCGTCTGGAAGACGAAGTTCGGCTTCCGGCTCCGCGCCTCGGGCGCGAACCCGGGCGCCGCCCGGGTGACCGGTGTGAACCCGAAACGGATGGTGGTCATCTCGATGGTCATCTCCGGCGCCCTGGCCGGCTTGGTCGGCATGCGCGCCCTGCTCGGCGATGTGCACGCCTACCAGAACAACCTCGCCGAGCAACAGGGCTTCAACGGCATCGCCGTGGCGCTGCTCGGGCGCAACCATCCGCTCGGGATCTTCTTCTCGGCGATCCTGTTCGGCTTCCTCGGTGAGGCGTCGGGCAAGCTGCAACTCGAGGACATCCCCAAGGAGATCGCCACGATCATGCAGGGCATCATCGTGCTCGCCGTGGTGATCATCAACGAGGCGGTGAAGCGCTGGGACGACCGCCGCATCCAACGCAAAGCTGCAGCGCTCCTCGAGCAGCAGGCAGCTCCGGCACCGGCGGTGGCAGTGGCATGAGCACCTCGACCACATCGCCCACGCTGCTCGATCGCTACCGCTCCGCCTCACCGGCCACTCGAATCCTCATCGCATCGCTCGGATTGATGCTCGTCATGTCGATCGCCCGGATCATCACCGGCGCCGACGATCTCACCAGCTCCGGCACGATCTCGTCGACGATGCGGGTGGCGACCCCGATCCTGCTCGCCGGCCTCGCCGGGCTGTGGGCCGAGCGGGTCGGCATCGTCAACATCGGCATCGAGGGGATGATGATCGTCGGCTCATGGCTCGGCGGCTTCGGAGCCTGGCACTGGGGCACCTGGGCCGGCATCGGCCTGGCTGTCGTCGGCGGAGCGCTCGGTGGCCTGCTCCACGCCTTGGCCACGGTCCGGTTCGGCGTCGACCACGTCGTGTCCGGCATCGCCATCAACATCCTCGCCGCCGGCGCGACGGAGTACATGTCGATCATCTTCTTCAAGGGTCAGCCGGGCGGGGGTGAGAGCCAGTCGCCGACGGGCAAGGGTGGGTACGGCAAGTTCGACATGCCGTTCCTCGCAGGCGGCAAGATCGGCCCCTGGGACACACCTGACCTGCTCGGGTGGCTCGAAGCGCGCCACAACATCCCGCTCATCCCGGACGTCGCCGGTGTGCTGCGCGGCCTGGTGAGCGACGTCTACCTGCCGACGCTGTTGGCCCTGGCGCTCGTGCCGCTGACGGCGTGGGTCCTGTGGCGCACCCGCTGGGGGCTGCGGCTGCGCTCGTCCGGCGAAGCGCCGAACGCCGGCGAGAGCCTCGGCGTCAACATCACCCGGCTGCGCTACCAGGCCATGGCCGTCAGTGGGGCGCTGGCCGGGTTCGGCGGCGCCTACCTGTCGTGCGTGATCACCAGCACCTACCGCCAGGGCCAGGTGGCCGGCCGCGGCTTCATCGGCCTCGCCACCACCATCTTCGGCAACTGGCGGCCCTTCGGAGTGTTCTCCGGGGCCTCACTGTTCGGCTTCGCCGAGGCGCTGCGCTTCCGCGACGCGCAGAACGTGCCGGCGCTGTTCCTGGTGGCCGCGATCCTCGCCTCGTTCGTGATGATCGCCGCGGTCATGAACAAGCGGCCGGTGGCTGCCACCGTTGCGGCCAGTGGCGTGGCGGTCGCTGCCGTGGCCGCAGCACTGATCGAAGCGGTGCCCAACAACCTGCTCGCCGCGACGCCCTACGTCGTGACGCTCATCGTGCTCGCCGGCGCCACGCAGCAGTTGCGTCCGCCGGCCCATGCCGGCCTGCCCTGGCGGCCCGGCGCCAGCCACTGATCTCGACCGGGCGAGCCCCGTCTCAGCGGACGAGGCGGGCCACGGCCTGCACCTCGATGCCGCCGCGCGGCCGCTGGGTGAGCGTGACCGTGACGGCGTGCGGCTCGGCCGTGCGCATGATCTCCTCGGCGATCTCGGCCGTGAGCGCCTCGGCGAACACGGCCCGGTCGCGGAACCCCCAGAGGAACAGCTTCAGGCTCTTCGACTCCACGCACCACCGGTCGGGGGCGTACTCGATCTCGACCCGCGAGAGGTCGGGCTGGTTGGTGACCGGGCAGATCGACTGCAGCTCGTCGGTGGTGAAGCGAACCGTCTGGACGTTCGCCGGCGCAGGGAACACCTCGACGTGGTCGATGGCGTGGCGGACGGTGTTGCCGAGGACGGTGAGCTCCATGTGGCCCAGGATACGGGAGGCACGGCGAAGCCCCTCGGTGGCCGTGCCACCCCTACCATGAGGGCCATGACAACGGTCCTCGACGACGAACAGGTGGAGCGGTACGCACGCGACGGGTTCCTGGTGATCGAAGGCTTCGCCGGTCCGGACGCCTGCGCCCGGCTGCGCGTCGCAGCCGAGGCGCTCGTCGACGGCTTCGAGCCCGATGAGCGCCGCACGGTGTTCAGCACCGACGAGCAGACGCGGGTGAGCGACCGCAACTTCTTGTCCTCGGGAGGGGGCATCTGGTGCTTCTTCGAAGAGGAGGCCTTCGACGAGCAGGGCGCGCTGCGCCAGGACAAGCGCCTGAGCATCAACAAGATCGGGCACGCCATGCACGACCTCGACCCCGAGTTCGGGCGCTTCACCTACACCTCCGACCTGGCCGGCGTGGCCGCCGACCTCGGCCTCGCCCAGGCCCTCGCCCTGCAGA
>DAINND010000012.1:0-5977 GCA_036736065.1 Ilumatobacteraceae bacterium | reverse complement strand
AAACAGCCGTTCATCGGCGGCGAGGTCGGCTGCCACCAGGACGCGACGTTCCTCTACACCGACCCGGTGAGCGTGACCGGCTTCTGGTTCGCGCTCGAGGACGCGACGCTCGACAACGGGTGCCTCTGGGCCGCCCCGGGCGGGCACCGCACCAGCCTGCGCAAGCAGTTCCGGCGAGCGGGCACGACCGATGACGACGGCACCGAGTTCGTCGTGCTCGACGACGCTCCCCTGCCCGAGCCGGCCGAGCTCGTGCCACTCGAGGTCCCGGCGGGCACGCTGGTGGTGCTGCACGGCCTGCTCCCCCACTGGAGCGACGTGAACCGCTCACCGCACAGCCGCCACGCCTACTCGGTCCATTGCATCGACGCGGCCGCCGACTACCCGGGCTGGAACTGGCTGCAGCGGCCGGCGTCGCTGCCGTTGCGCAGCCTGCAGGAGACGGCAAGCCCTCCACCGCCACCCCCGCACCCGTGCCCGAGCACAACCGCGCCCTCGTCCGACGGGCGCCCAAGGCGCTGCTCCACGACCACCTCGACGGCGGGCTGCGGCCGGCGACGGTGATCGACCTGGCCGCCGAGCACGGCTACCGCAGCCTGCCCACCCACGACCATGCCGAGCTGGCCGCCTGGTTCAACCGCGGGGCGAAGCGCAACGACCTGGTGCTCTACCTCGAGACGTTCGCCCACACCGTCGGCGTCATGCAGCACCGGGACGCGATCGAGCGGGTGGCCTACGAGTGCGCCATCGACCTGGCCGCCGACGGGGTGGTCTACGCCGAGGTGCGCATGGCGCCGGAGCTGTGCACCGAGCAGGGCCTGACCCTCGACGAGGTCGTCGAGGCGATGCTCGACGGGTTCGCCCGGGGCCGGGCCGAGACCGGCATCACGATCTACCTCATCTGCTCGGCGATGCGCACCGCGGCGCGCAGCCGCGAGATCGCCGAGCGCGCCGTGCGCTGGCGCGACCGCGGCGTGGTGGGCTTCGACATCGCCGGCGCCGAGGCCGGCTATCCGCCCACCCGCCACCTCGATGCCTTCCACTACGTGCAGCGCGAGAACTTCCACACCACGATCCATGCCGGTGAGGCCTTCGGCCTGCCGAGCATCTGGGAGGCCGTGCAGTTCTGCGGCGCCGAGCGCCTCGGGCACGGCGTGCGCATCGTCGACGACATCGCCGGGCCCGAGGGCGACGAACAGCTCGGCCGGTTGGCGCAGTACGTGCGCGACCGGAGGATCCCTCTCGAGCTGTGCCCCACCTCGAACGTCGGCACCGGCGTCTGCGCCTCGATCGCCGAGCACCCCATCGGGATGCTGCGCCGCCTGCGCTTCCGTGTCACGGTCAACACCGACAACCGTCTGATGAGCGCCACCTCGATGACCCACGAGTTCTGGCAGTTGCACGAGGCGTTCGGGTGGGGCCTCGACGACATCGAGTGGATGACGATCAACGCGATGAAGAGCGCCTTCGCCCCGTTCCCCGAGCGGCTCGCGATCATCAACGAGGTCATCAAGCCCGGTTTCGCCACGTTGCGCCGCAGCGGATGACCGCGAGGGTTCGCGCGTCTGGCACACTCGGCGCATGCCGGTCGTGTTCCACCATGTCGATCACCCGCTGATCGCCGACTCCCTCGTCCGCGTCCGCGACGCCTCCACGCCCAACGCCCTGTTCCGCCAGGAGCTCGAGCGGATCGGTGTGCTGCTCATCGCCGAGGCCACTCGCAACCTTCCCACGCACGCCGTGCGCGTCACCACACCCCTCACCGAGACCGACGGTCGCGTGCTGGCGTCCCAGCCGGTGGTGGTGCCGGTGCTGCGCGCCGGGCTCGGGTTCCTCCGCGCCGCGCAGGACCTGCTCCCCAACGCCGACGTGGGCTTCATCGGCGTCTCACGCGACGAAGAGACCTTCCAGCCGAAGCAGTACGTCAACAAGCTCCCCGAGTCCCTCGCCGGACGGCAGTGCATCGTGCTCGACCCGATGCTGGCGACGGGTGGCTCGCTCGCCCACACCTGCAAGCTGCTGCTCGAACGGGGCGCCACGGGCACGATCATCGTCGTGTGCGTGCTGGCGGCGCCCGAGGGCATCGCCGTGCTCGAGGCCGCCGGTCGCGACGTCGCGATCTACACCGCCGCCGTCGACGAGCGACTCAACGAGCACGCATTCATCGTGCCCGGCCTCGGCGACGCCGGCGACCGCCAGTTCGGCTCACCTGCCTGACCGTTTCCGCCGAGCGGCTCCGGCTCAGTCGTCGGTGACGTCGAGGTCCGACAGCGGGGGCACCTCGATGCCGACGCGCCGCATCCCTGCCTCGATCCGCTCGATGAGCCGCTCGAGCACGGCGATGCGCGCGTACCGCTTCTGCTCGCCGGCGATGACGTCCCACGGGGCGAGGTCCTGCGAGGTCCTGCGGAACATCTCCTCGGCAGCGGCCTCGTAGAGCCGGTTCTTCTCCCGGTTGCGCCAGTCCTCGTCGGTGAGCTTCCAGCGCTTGAGCGGATCGGCGGCGCGGGCGTTGAAGCGGGCGAGCTGCTCGTCGTCGCTGATGTGCAGCCAGAACTTGACGAGGATGACTCCTTCGAGGACGAGTGATTCCTCGAAGTCGAGGATCGACTTGTAGGCCCGCTGCCACTCCTGCTTGGTGGCGTAGCCCTCGACCCGTTCGACGAGCACCCGCCCGTACCAGCTCCGGTCGAACACGCACATGCCGCCGAGGCCTGGGAGCTCGCGATAGAAGCGCCACAGGAAGTGGTGCCGCTTCTCGCTGGGCGTCGGCGCCGAGTAGTTGACGACGGTGTAGTGCCGGGGGTCGAGGTGGCCCACGATCGTCTTGATCGCCCCGCCCTTGCCAGCTGCGTCCATCCCCTCGAACAGCACGAGCAGGCCAGGACCGGGGGCCCCTGGGCCCATCTCGCCACCCAGGTGCAGGCGCAGTTGGAGCAGCCTGCGCTGGCCGGCGGTGAGCCGTCGCTCGTAGTCGGCCCGGTCGAGCCGCTGTGTCAGGTCGAGGCGGTTCAAGATGGCCATCGGCGTCGGACCCCGGGAGTTCATCGGACGGTGCACAGGCCACCATAGGCGCGCCTGGTGTGCCGACGCGAGCCTGTCCGGAGCCGGGCCGTGATGAGCGGATCCTCCCTGCGTGGACGGGTCGTACTCCGGACAGTCAACACCGTGACATCACTGGCTCAGGGTCCGGGCGATCCCAGATCGTCGCGCTTCGCGCCCCACGACCCGGCCACCGACCCGGTTCGTGAGGAGGTGCGCACCTATCTCCGGTCCAATCGCTGGGTCGCCCCTGTCGGCAACTGCGTCGCCGCAGTGAGCTTCGCGTTCGCCGTCCGCGACGAGGTCGACCAGCCCATCCTGATCGCCTGGCTGGTCTGCTCGTTCGTCGTGAGCGCGCTGTTCTGGCTGTCGTTCAGCGTGCACGCCTTCACCACCGGGCGCGAGCGCTCGGACCGGCCTCGGCTCGCCGTGATCACCCAGGTGCTGTGCGGACTGTGCTGGGGCGTCACCCCGTGGCTGTCGTTCGGCGACGACTCGTACTCCTACCAACTCATGTGCCTGGCCCTGATGTTCGCCGTCAGCGCGAGTGCACTCACCGGTGTCTCCGGGGTCGCGCGGATCACGGTCGCCGTGATGGTGCCGATGTGGTCGCTCGGCGCCGCCGGGATGTTCATCGCCGGTGAGGCGCTCCTGGCTGTCGGGGGTCTGGCGTTCCTCGCGATCGTCGCGACCGACAATGCCAGCACCTCGAAGCTCCTGTTCGAGACGCTGCGCCTCCGCGACGCGACCGCGGCCCATGCCGAGCGCGCCGAGTGGGAAGCGAACCACGACGCCCTCACGGGCCTGCCCAACCGAGCAGGGCTCATGGCCATCGCCGAAGAGCGCCGGCGCCTCCACGACGACGGAGGGGCGACGACGGCGATGTTCATCGACCTCGACCACTTCAAGGAGGTCAACGACCGCTTCGGCCACCTTGCCGGCGACGCCCTCCTCGCGGAAGCCGCCACCCGGCTCCGCGCAGCCGTCCGCCCGGACGACGTGGTCGGACGCCTCGGTGGCGACGAGTTCCTCGTGCTCATCTTCCGCGAGATGGGAGAGATCGGCACGGCCAAGCTCGCCGAGCGGATCATCACGTCCCTCGAGGAGCCGTTCCATCTCGCCACCGACGACGTCTACGTCTCGGGCAGCATCGGCATCACCCGAGTCGACCGGCGGGACGCGGATGTCCACCGCCTGATCCACGAGTCCGACAAGGCGCTCAACCATGCCAAGCGGACCGGCCGCCGCCAGGCAGTCGTGTTCGATGCCGGCCTCAAGGCGCAGCTGTCCGAGCGCAGCGGCCTCGAGTTCGCCCTGCGCAAAGCGATCCGATCGAACCAGATCGAAGCCTGGGGCCAGCCGGTGATCGAGCTCAGCACCGGCCGCGTCGCCTGGGTCGAGCTGCTGGCTCGGTGGGAAGCCAGCCCGGGCGCCTACGTCCCACCGTCGGTGTTCATCCCCCTCGCCGAAGAGATCGGTGTCGTCGGCGACCTCGGTCGGCAGATGCTCCGGCACGCCAGCGCCGCGCTGCGACGGTGGAAGCACCACCCGGTGCTCGCCGGATCTGACGCTGGCGTCAACATCTCGGCGCTCCACGTGATCCGCGAGGATCTGGTCGCCGACATCAGCCGCCTGATGGCCTGCGACGACCTGCCAGCGCAGCACCTGATCATCGAGCTGACCGAGAGCCACCGCCTGACCGACGTCGAGCGGGTCGCCGACACCTTCCGCCGGCTCGGGACCGCTGGCGTCCGGCTGGCCATCGACGACTTCGGCACCGGCTACTCCTCGCTCGGCCAACTGCTGGCGCTGCCAGTGTCGATCGTGAAGATCGACCACTCGGTGACGTCGGGCTGCGACCAGGACGATGACCGGGCCTCGCTCGTGGAGGCCATCCGCCAACTGGCTGCCGCCCTCGGCCACGTGGTGGTCGCCGAGGGCGTCGAGACGGCCCGCGAGGCCGAAGTGATGGCCCGCATCGGCATGGACCAGGCTCAGGGCTACCTGTTCTGCCCGCCGCTGCCGCTCGAAGCCCTCGAAGAAGAGCTCGCCAAGCACGGCACCAACTGGTCCGGCTTCGACCGTGCCCGTCGCATGCTGCGCTGACCGCGCCGCTGCTCGTGCCTGGCCCGGGTGCCGGTTGGTAGCGTCGTCGGCACCATGACGCCTCCCGGCCTTCCCAGCGCACCCGATTCGAACGCCTCGGACTTCGTCCGCGAGCTCGTGATCTCCGACAACGCGGCCGGCACGTTCGGCGGCCGTGTGCAGACCCGGTTCCCACCGGAGCCGAACGGCTACCTGCACATCGGCCATGCCAAGGCGGTCTGCATCGATTTCGGCATCGCCGCGGAGTTCGGGGGACGCTGCAACCTGCGCCTCGACGACACCACCCCCGCCCCCGCGGACGCCGAGTACGACGAGGCGATCATCGCCGAAGAGCGAAGGCTCGGCCCACAGCACGAGGGGCAGCGCGGCCCACACGCTCATCAGCACGATCTTGCGGCGGATGTTGTAGCCCACCTTGATGGCCTCCTTGTGCGCATCGCTGGCCTGGTTGACATGGTCGTAGCCGCGCGGCTCGAAAAAGAAGTGGCCGGCCAGACGAGATGTCATCGACACACACCAGGCGAGAATGGCGGCCAAGGCCGGGTCGACGAACAGCAGGCCATAGGCCACGACGAAGCTCATCGCACTCAGCAGGTGCAAGGCCTGATTGATGCGGCTGTGGTGGTAGTAGCGGGGGTCGTCCCAGCGCTGGATGGCGAGTTCTTGCAGAAAGCGTTCCAAGGCAGTCCTCTCGGGGTGGGGTCGGATGCGTTCCCGGAGTCAACGGGCTCGCGTGGATGCTCCGGGCCTAGCATGAAATCGCGGTGACTGCGGCATGACGGTTGTGTCGCGAAAGAATCATGTGAGCGACATGTGCGCAAACGAGGAT